>JBAZJT010000009.1 GCA_041651175.1 Elusimicrobiales bacterium
CAACAACAAATTGCGCTACCTGCGTCGCGTTACCGTAGCTGCCGGAGGAAACGCCGCTGGTTCCCAGCGTCGGGTTCGGATAAGTGCCGGTTAAATCGCCCGCCGCGCTGGTGGTCGTATAAATACCATTCGTTACCGTCGCCGCGTTGCCCGTGATGCTGCCCACAATTGAATTGCTAAACGTCTGCGTCGCGTCCCAGGTATGCGGGGCGGAATAATGACCGGCGGCTATCGTCGGGTTCGGGTAGGTCCCCGTCAAATCACCAGCCGCGGCACCCCCTGAGAGTATGACACCGGTCAAGCCGGCGCCGCTTCCTGAAAATTCGGTGGCCGCGACTGTACCCACAACTTGCAAGGCGCTTGACGGAGCAGTCGTACCTATACCAACATTGCCAGTGCCTTCCAGCGTCATCACATGTTTTGTGCCGGTGGTGGCGAAGTCCCAAAGGTAGAAGTCAATAGCATTGCCTGACTGGGCACCGGCGTTATGCCGCGTTTTAATCTCATGAGCGGTCGTGAGCGTGCCATCGTAGCCGAAAACTATTTGGTTCTTGTCAAAGGCGTCGAAGCCGTTCCCACGCGCAAGCCCAATGGCTCCCGGTGCAGTGTTGTTGGAGAATGTCTGTAAGGCCTCCCAAGTGTGGGCACCAGTTTGCACGGAGGCCAATGTGGGATTCGGATAAGTCCCGGTCAAATCGCCAGCCGCGCTGGTCGTGGTGTATATACCATTCGTCACCGTCGCCGCGTTGCCGGTGATGCTGCCGACTATGCTCTGGCTGAACGACTGCTCCGCCGTCCAGCTGTGCGGCGCGGAATAATGGCTGTCCGCTATCGTCGGGTTCGGATACGTCCCGGCCAAGTCGCCCGCCGCCGCGCCTACGGGCGACGCTTCTATGTTGACATTCGTCGCCGAGGTGATGCGCCCTTTCGCGTCCACCTCAAACCGCGCTACCTGCGTCGCGCTGCCGTAGCTGCCGCTGGTTACGGTAGTGGCGGCAAGTTCCGGGTTCGGATAGGTCCCCGTCAAATCGCCGGAGGCAACCGTGGTGGTATATATGCCGTTGGTAACCGTCGCCGCGTTGCCAGTGATGCTGCCGACTATGCTCTGGCTGAACGACTGCTCCGCCGTCCAGCTGTGCGGCGCGGCATAATGACTGTCCGCTATCGTCGGGTTCGGATAGGTGCCGCTCAAATCGCCTGCCGCCGCGCCCACCGGTGACGCTTCAATGCCGACATTCGTCGCGGAGGTGATACGCCCTTTCGCGTCCACCTCAAACCGCGCTACCTGCGTCGCGCTGCCGTAGCTGCCGCTGGTTACGGTAGTGGCGGCAAGTTCCGGGTTCGGATAGGTCCCCGTCAAATCGCCGGAGGCAACCGTGGTGGTATATATGCCGTTGGTAACCGTCGCCGCGTTGCCAGTGATGCTGCCGACTATGCTCTGGCTGAACGACTGCTCCGCCGTCCAGCTGTGCGGCGCGGCATAATGACTGTCCGCTATCGTCGGGTTCGGATAGGTGCCGCTCAAATCGCCTGCCGCGCTGGTCGTGGTATATATACCATTCGTTACCGTCGCCGCGTTGCCGGTGATGCTGCCGTCTATGAAAGTGGTGAACGTCTGCGTCCCGCTCCAAGTGTGCGCGTCGGAATAATGACTGCCCGCTATCGTAGGATTCGGATAGGTGCCGCTCAGCTCGCCCGCCGCCGCGCCGGTGGGTGTTGCGCCGGTTATCAATGTGTTGGTAACCGACATGACACGGCCCTTCTCATCCACACGGAACTGCGCCACATGCGTGCCGTCGCCATACTCGCCGCTGGTTACGCCCGTGGTAACCAGCGTCGGGTTCGGGTAAATCCCCGTCAAATCGCCCGCCGCAGTCGTGGTGGTGTAGATGCCGTTGGTGACCGTCCCGGCGTTGCCGGTGATGCTGCCTACTATGGGCTGCACAAACGCTTGCGTCGCGTTCCAGGTATGTTCGCCGGACTGCGTGAGCGCCAGCGTCGGATTTGGATAGGTGCCGCTCAGCTCGCCCGCCGCCGCGCCGGTGGGCATTGCGCCGGTTATCAACGTGTTGGCAACCGACATGACGCGGCCCTTTTCATCCACACGGAACTGCGCCACATGCGTGCCGTCGCCATACTCGCCGCTGGTTACGCCCGTGGTAACCAGCGTCGGGTTCGGATAGGTCCCCGTCAAATCGCCTGCGGCAACCGTGGTGGTATATATGCCGTTGGTAACCGTCGCCGCGTTGCCGGTGATGCTGCCGACTATGCTCTGGCTGAACGACTGCTCCGCCGTCCAGCTGTGCGGCGCGGAATAATGGCTGTCCGCTATCGTCGGGTTCGGATACGTCCCGGCCAAGTCGCCCGCCGCCGCGCCTACGGGCGACGCTTCTATGTTGACATTCGTCGCCGAGGTGATGCGCCCTTTCGCGTCCACATCGAACCGCGCTACCTGCGTCGCGCTGCCGTAGCTGCCGCTGGTTACGGTAGTGGCGGCAAGTTCCGGGTTCGGATATGTCCCCGTCAAATCGCCGGAGGCAACCGTGGTGGTGTAGATACCGTTGGTTACCGTCGCCGCGTTGCCCGTGATGCTGCCGATTATGGAATTGCTGAACGTCTGTTCCGCACCCCATGTATGTGAAGCGGAATAATGGCTGTCCGCTATCGTCGGGTTCGGATACGTCCCGGCCAAGTCGCCCGCCGCCGCGCCGGTGGGCATTGCGCCGGTTATCAACGTGTTGGCAACCGACATGACGCGGCCCTTTTCATCCACACGGAACTGCGCCACATGCGTGCCGTCGCCATACTCGCCGCTGGTTACGCCCGTGGTAACCAGCGTCGGGTTCGGATAGGTCCCCGTCAAATCGCCGGCGGCGGGGGCGTTTACGTCCAGTTTGCCGGATTGCAGGGCGTTGTCTGCGCTGATTCTTGCCGCGGTTTCAGCCGACAGGTCGGAGCGCAGCGCGGCAGTGCTTACCACAACCACTGACATGGTGCTGTTGAGGTTGTCAACATCGGTGCGCAAGGTTCCGGTGCTTTCGGACACGATAAACAGAATGCTGCCGTCGGCCAAAGCGCGGGCGTGCGCTTCCGCATTCAATGCAGCGACGGTGGCAAACGCCGTGGTGGACACCAGCGCGTCCGGAATAAGGCCGGAAGAGTCAAGCTGCACAAGCTGATACGGGCCATTGAAACCGCCGGAAAACGCGCCGGTGGTTATAAGAACGCGCCCGTCGGTAAACTGGCCCGCGCCCACCGCCGCGGTGGAGACAAGAACCCTGTCGTCGCCGAACAGGCCGGAAACCGTCGCGGCGGTTGAAACCGCGACCCTGTCGTCGCCGAATTTGCCGCTGGAAATTGAGCCGGTGGACAAATTCACCGCCACCACGTTGTAGAGTTTGGAACCGTCCAATGAGGGCAGTTTGCCGTCGCCGTCAACTTTGACAAGCTGGTCCACGCCGTTGAAGACATTCCCCCTTAACGTAACGTCGCCGCTAAGCCTGGCAGACGGCCATATGCCTTCCACCGTGGCGGTGGAAATGCCGGCAAGGAGGGAACCGTTCACAGCAGGCAGCGCGCCGTTTGAATCCAGCTGGACCAGCCTGCCGGCCACATTGAAAATGTTGCCCTGCAGGGTAACCGAGGAGGCGTTCAGCAGCAGCGGCGAGCTTTCCGTGCCCTGGCCGGAGAACTGGGCGGCGTCGCCGGTGACAAAAAGCAGGCCGTTGGCGCCGGTGGTGACGGGAACATAGGTCAGGCCGTCCAAGCTGACTTTCAGCCGGCCATCCGCCGCGGAGTAATAGAGCCTGCCCGGCGCGGCGGCGGGTTCAGGCGCGATATTGCCGAAAGTAAGATACCCCAGCGGCGACAGCGAGGAGGGGCCGAAATTCGCGTTTGCCAGGAAATAGGTCTGATTGGCGAAGGAATTCTGTCCGGTGAAAGTCTGCGTGTCGGCCAGCAGAACCGCCTCCTCCACATGCTTGGCGTAGAGGGCGTAGGGCGTGGAATAGAACCGCTCCAGCGGCAGCGCGGCGCCTTCCACCGAAACTTCCAGGTACGGGTCTATGGCCTGCCAGTTTATGCTTGCGAAAACGGCGGGATTTTTCAGCCCCAGAATGTAGCGGAATACGCCCTTGCTGACGGTTACCTCCACCTCACCGGACGTCCAATAGGTGGGGCCGCCGGTATGGTCGGTGATGCGGAACACCATATGGGTCTTGCCGTTGAATACCGCGGAGTTGGAGCGCAACGTGCCCTGATAGGTTACGCCTTCAGGCGGCGCCGCAAACGAAATGCCGGCGCAAGCCGCAAGCAGCGCGGCTGCGCACATTGACAATTTCATTAAGAGGCGTCTTATACCCATATCTATGCTCGGGGCGCAAGCTCGGCGGTGAAGTAAATGCTGGTTCCCGCGCCGAGCTGGCTTTCAACCCATATTTTGCAGCCGTGAGCCTCCACTATTGACTTGGCGATATAAAGCCCCAGGCCGGTGCCCTTGGGGCTTTTGGAATGGACAACCGCCGTCTTGCCCTGTTCAAACAAACCGAAAATGCGGTTCATGTCCGCAGGGGCTATGCCGACGCCGGTGTCTTTGACCGCGATGGTCGCCGTCCCGTCCGAAGAAGCTACGGCGACGGACACCGTCCCGCCTTCGGGGGTGAATTTTATGGCATTGGAAATCAGGTTTGTAAGCACCTGGCGCAGGCGCTCTTCGTCGGCGCGGAGGCGGGTGCTGCTGCCCTCCGGCGGGCCGGCAAGCGAGATTTTAAGGAAATCCGCGCGCTCCTTGAACAGGGTCAGCACGTCCCAGGCCAGTGTTTCTATCACAAAAGGAGCCTTTTTGATATCAAAGCGCCCGCGCCGGATTTTGGCTATGTCCAGCACGTCCGAAATAAAACGCGACAGGCGGAAGGTGTTGTTCTTTATATATTTTATGTCCTCTTCAAACTTGTTGTGGGGGAGATACTGGGATTTAAGCTCGTAGAGCATAAGCTCCAGATAGGACTCTATGGCCGAAAGCGGGGATTTCAACTCGTGCGTAACGGCGGAGACGAAATCGTATTTCATCCGCTCAAATTCCTTGAGCCTGCCGAGCATGGAATTGAACTCATCCGCCAGATAGCCGATTTCATCGTTGCGGCGCAGTTCCAGCCGCACATCCATATCGCCCTCTCCGGCTGATTTAAGCGCCATGGCGATTTTTTCAATGGGCCGCGTCAGCGAAACCGCCATAAGATAGGCGACTATGTAACCCAGCAGCATGGTGATTATAAAGGTTTTCAGCACGCCGGAGAGCAGCTCGTTGGTGTAGTCCGCCATCTCCCGGGCGGCGAAGTTGCGCGAAAATCCCACCACAACGAAATCGCCGCGGTACTGATGGGAAAGCTCCCGCGACAAAACATCGCTGCCGGCGCCCGGGTTCTTCAACCCGTCCGCTTTAGCCCCTATGTGTTTTTTATCGGAATGCGCCAGGACGGTGCCGTCCGCCGACACAACGTAGCAGAAATCCACGTTGGGATTGGCGCGCTTTATGTACTCGGTGAAATTCTGGACCAGCAGGTCGTCGTTGACCAGCAGGCCTTCCTCGGCTATCTTTGCCAGGGAATCCACCACGGCCTCGTTCTGGCGCTGCATGGCGTCCTCGTGAAACTGCCGGCCCGAAAAGTAGTAGAACCCCATGCTGACCGCAAGGGCGACGGCTATCGTCAAACTTATGGCAAGCGCGAATTTCATTCTGAGAGACATATTACTCCCCTATCTCCCGCTTTATCCGCTCCAGCGCGCGCAGCGCGCGCGGATGGGCCGGATAGGCTTCCAGACACTGCCGCCAGAGCGCCGCCGCCGCGCGCGAATCGCCCTTGGCGTAAAACCTGAGTCCCTTGGCATACAAAGCATCCGCCGCAACCTTTGACTTGGCAGGGCCGGAAGCCGGAGACGGCGCCACCGGAACAGCAATAACGGCACGTCTGGACGAAGCCGTCTCCTCAGCCGAAGCGGCAGGCGCTTTCATTGCGGCAGGCGCCGCAGGGGCCGCCGCGCTGACCGCCGGAACGGAAGCCTCCGGCGCGGCATGTTCCGCCGCAACAGCTGCCTTTTCCTCCGGCGCGGGAGCGGGCCGCGCGGAAGCGGTTTCCTCCGCAACTGCGGGCTGCGCCGCCGGCGCCGGTTTCACCGCGGAGGCCACCTCGCCGTAATGCGGGATGTCCGGCACGGACACGCCGCCGCCTCCAGTCAAGGAAACCACCGCGCCCGACACCCGGCCTCTGGCGCGCGGCCCGTAAAAAAGCGCCTGCTGGTTGGACGGGTCAAAAGCCAGCACCTCGTCCCATGAAACGGAACTTTCGGCGTAGGAGCCGGCGCGGTAAAGCGCCATCGCGTCCCGCGCGGAAAGCATGGCGGCGCGCGCCCTGCCCTCGCTTTCAAAGGCGCCGCGCATCGCGGCAAGCGCGGCGCGCTCGTCCGCGGAATAGGCGGCATCCTTCGGCGCCTTGTATGAAAGCGGTTTTTTCCGTATCTCGTCAAGAGGCGCGGCCAGCGCCGGGTAGGCCGCCGCGGTTTCCTTCATCAGCAGCAACCGCAAAGAGGAGGCCTGCGCGTTGAAAGCATTGGCCGGGTCCGCCGAAACCGGGGCCGCCGCCATCAGCCGCCCGTAAGCCTGCCAGCACAGCGCGGGAGATTCGCCGGAAACGGCCATTGAGGAAACCGCCACCGCCTTCGCCTGCCACGCCGCCAGGCGCGCCTCGATTTTCCGGCGCAGTTCCGGCAGGTAGACATTTATCATCTCCGCGTCCTTAAAGAGTTCGTCGCGCCTGGAGATGTCGCTCTCATATTCCTTCTCGGCGAGTTTCTGCCCGCTCCTGCGCATGAATTCAAGCGCCTTTTCGTGGTCCGGCTCCTCCTGAAGCGCGTCCATGAAACCCACCAGGGCCGCCTCATACTTTCCCGCGTTGTAGAGGGCCAGGCTTTCCTGATACAGCCACTCCGCCCTGTACGACCCCGCGTAAGAGGCCGGGGCTGCGGCAAGCGACAAGACCAGCAGCATCAACTTCATGGCAGGGTCTCCATCATATTGCGCAGCTTCTCCATCAGCTGCAGCGCCTGCGTGCACTTCGGATCCAGCTTGAGAGCCTCGTTAAGCTCCAGCACCGCGTCGTAATAGCGCCGCTCCGCCGAGAGTTTCTTGGCCCGCTCGTAATGCCAGAGGGCCTTTTCCTCGTCCTCGGTCAGATGCGGGGTAACCTCTATGGGCTTGCCGAATCTGGCGGCTATGCTCATTCTGTTGACCACATTGAATTTGCCCATGCTGGCAAGCGCATAGTCCAGCCGGAATATCTTCAGATCCATCCCCACGCCGCAGCGCAGCCCGTTGCCAAGGTCCTGCCCCGACATATACCCGCCCCGGAAGGCAAGCGAGCGCCACAGTATTACTTCAAAACCCGCGGAGTAGCGCATGTCCATATCGCTGTCCTTGACAATGTCGCCCGTGAGGGTAAGCGGGTCGCCCCATATAAGCGTCTGATAGCTCATGCCCAGCCGGTAGGTGGTGGGAGCGGGGTCTTTTTCCGCGTCAAACTGGAAACCGCCGCCCAGCGAACGCGCGCTGGCGCCGACGCCCAGTATCCCGCGCCCGAATTTGGTCATGCCCAGAACGCCCACATCGTAGAGCAGCGCGGAGGCGGACACGGTGTCTATGCTCTGATTGGCGTACTTCAGCGCCGCGCCGGCGAACAGGCCCTTGCTCCTGTCGCCCCAGGGGCCCGTGATGCGCCCGGCATAGGAAATGCCGTAAAGGCTGTCACCCGCGGTAACATCGGCGACCTGATTGCCGCTGTTGTCGTAACCGGCAAAGGGAGCCATTCTCAGCATTGTGCCAAACAGAGAGAGCGTGCCATGCCGGCCCATCGGATGCGCGTAGGCCGCTTCCTGCAGCGAGATGCCCTCCATCCACGCATTGTACGAAAACTGCGCCTCTTTCCAGTTCTGCAGCGCGAACAGGGCGGGGTTGGACTCCATCGCGCCCAGCACGTCGCCCGGCAGGGCGGCGCCGCCCTCGCCCATGGCGGAGAGGCGGGGGCTTTGCACTATGCGCGTCCACTCCGCCGCCACTTCTCCGGCGGCGCACCAGCCCGTTCCGGCAAACGCCGCCGCCGCGCACACGGAAGCGAGCGCGGAGCGAACGAGTTTGACGGACGGGCGAGAGGTCATTTTATCACCGCCAGTTTGCCTGTTTTGCGGTTGTCGCCGGACATTATTTCCCAGATGTAGACGCCGCTGGCGACCACCACGCCGCCGCTGTTTTTCACATCCCAGCACACATCGGTCGCGGGCGAGCCGCACATGGAGGAGGCCACATCAAGGCTGCGCACCAGACGGCCGGAAAGCGTGTAAATGTGTATCGTCCCCTCCGACGGCGCGTTGGCGAAGCGGATTCCGTCGGACCACCGCCCGTAGCGGGCCGCGTCGCCCGCATTGGGCCTGAACGGCACGGGATACGCAAACACCGGCGACACGTCGGTATTGAGAGACGCGACCATCGCGTAGGTGGAAACCAGGACTGTCTGCAACGTTACGCTCTGCGCCTGGGGATCCACGCCGGACTGCGGCATTCTGGCCCAGCGGTCCTGCGTTCCGTTGTACCACCACACCGACAGGTCCTTGGAATAGCGCACCGGCCCCGCGCCGCTGAGCACGCCCTTGCCGTCGGCCTGATACGAGAACGAATAAACCGCCGGCTTGGCCAGATCGTTGGGGAAGCGCGCGCCCTGCGCGGTATAGATGTTTGCGGCCAGGGTTTTAAGCAAAGTCCTGCCGCCGGGCAGCGGAGTGGCCGCAACCCCGGTTCCGGGCCCGCCCGTAGATGATGACAGCGAGAGGAAAAAATCGCTGGCCAGCGCGCCGGAGGGAAGCGTCACGTTGGTGGAGGAGTCGCCCTCGTCAACGCGGCGGTTGTCAAACGCATGGTCGCGGATTACGGTGAAGCGGCGGACCTCCTCGGACTGTATCTGCTCGCCGAGAATAGACACAAGGCCGGTGGTGAAGCGGACTTCGTAGGTGCTGCCCTTGCGCCAGGCGCCGGAAGAGGACTCAATATCCAGCTCCATCACATACTGCCCGCCGGAGGCGATGTTGAAATGGGCGGTGGTAGCCACGGGCAAATCCATGTGGTCAGTGATTTCCCGCACAAAGACGCCGTTGGCAACGGAGGCCGTGTCTATATCTACGGTGAACAACACGCCCAAGTTATCGGTGGACAGCGCGCCTACGACGGCTCCGTCGCGGAACGTGGCGGTGGACGCGACAAACCCGCCATCCGAAGCCAGCGCAAGCGGGTTCTGGTCTATGAACATCTGGGAGAGATAGCCGCTTGTTATCTGAGAACTGGCCTGCGGCGGATTATCCCATGCCGCAGGCTCGCCGAAAGTGTCTGCCAGCGTATAGGTATTCCCGCCAGCGTTTACCGTCACTTCCGAGCGGCCCAGGGTGCCGATGTAAGAATCTATGATTTCCCACCCCGCCTCCGCGCGCCCGGCAGCCAGACACAGGCCAGCCGCAAGAACCGCGAGCGCGGCAAAACCGCGGCGCGGCGCGCCGCGGGCCCGCGTTCTGAGGTGGTTCGGAAAACTGGAAACGCTGCATTTCATATATCCATACTATAGAAGCCCTTTCAGCAAGGAATAGTCAAGAATTAGTTAAAATTGTATCATCTCTTTTTTCATTTTTGCCACATAAACCCACACACAGCAATCCACCTCCATTACATTGTGTGTTTTTTGCAGTAATATCCCTACATAAAATTGCATGTTTGCCAAATCGCTTCACAAGCCCGGAACTTGCAGTTGGCAGCGGTAACCGGGGCGACGGACAGCAGGCAATCCATCGCGGAATTTGACGAGCATACCCGCAAGCCTGAAAGTTTCAGTTGGCGCGAGGACCGAGGCGGCAGCTGGCGCGGACAGTCCGACGCAGAAACCTCCGCCGGTTTTCAAAAACACCCAGTTTTGCAACAGGCTCTGAAATTATCCTTTCGTACAGTGATGTACGCGCGGATAATTTTGTTCGGCATTATTTTGCGCTTTTTCGCCTCGGTTCTCGCAATCAACTGAAATTTTCAGGTTAATCGTTTTCGGAATTTAAGGCGGGCGCGGCGCGTGTCAGGCGTTTATTACTATCTGATTTTTCCCTTTTCTTTTGGCCTGATATAAGGCCTCGTCAGCTTTTTTCACAAGCGATACGACCGTGTTCGCATTTTTACCGCATGCGGACGCGCCCATGCTGACCGTTACCCTGTAACGGGCCGACATGAAAGACAATTTTGACTGTATCCTTTTGGCCACAATATCCGCCGCCTTTATATCGCTCAAAGGCAGAATCAGCGCAAACTCGTCTCCGCCGTAGCGGCAGCAAATATCCACATCTCTTGTTGATTGCAGCAGCAGAGTTCCCAGAAGCGAGAGGAGAACGTCTCCCTCCTGATGCCCGTATTTGTCGTTGAATTTCTTAAAATCGTCAATATCAATTATCAACAGAGTGACGGGAGTGCCGTAGCGGGTATAATACCCCACCTGCATGTCAAGGTTCTGATACAAATGCGCGTGATTAAAAAGCCCCGTCAGGTTATCATACTGGGAAAGCCTGATAATGTCGCCGACATCGGCTTCGGTAATGAGGGTTACATCCTTCATCTCCGACGTGGAATTTGAAAGGTAGTCCAAAGCGGCGACAACCAGCTTGACGTTCCTGCTTAATTCCCTGGACAGGTTGAATTTATGCGAGAGAATCCGGCCCCACACATCCTCGGCGACTTCAGGCGGAAAATACTGGTGGGTGATTAAAAAGAGGATGTCGGAAAAAAACATCTTTCCTCTTTTATTGTGGATGTCTTCAACAAATATTTTTTCGGGATCCAGAAGCGTCCTGTCTCCGGCCATGGCGGATACCAAACCCAGCGTCAGGGCGTTGCCGGCAACAAGCCTGTCCAGCCGCGCGCTGTTCGTTTCGTAGGATGACGACGAATCCGTGTCCACGGTGTTACGCCTGTTTAAGAAACGTCAAGCCTAAGCTTTTGTTCTTAACAACTTGGCCAGCGTCTGCGCCTTGCTGCTCAGCCGGGTTATATCCGACCTTGTTGCGCCGAGTTCGCGCTCCACGCCGCGCAAATGATTTGCCAACGTGGCGTTCATCTTCGCAAGCGCTCTTTGCGCCTCCGGCCCCGCATGCTTTTTGAAGGCCTTTTTGAACTGGGTATGCAGGTTAATGCTTTCCCTGCTTTTAAGCTTGAGCAGTTCTCCCGCCCGCAGGTGTTTCCGGCTGACTTCCTTCAGAAGAGTTTCAAGCTGGATCCGCATCTGCCAGATTTCCCCTCCGGTCTCAGTCTGAAATCTGTTCCTGTTAGGCCAGCGTTCCTTCACCGCCGTATGAACATTTTTTGCTGAATTATTCCGCATTTGAAGTTCTCCTGTTAAGCAGGCCATGCCCGGCATGAAAAGAATACGTTATGCCGCTTTGCAAAAGGCCTGCCAGCCGTTGCCGCCGGGTACGACATTTGTATGCCGGATAAGTTTCCCGAAAAGAGTATACACTATCCGGACCCGTTTGGGGAGCCTGTTGCGAAACGGCAATTGCAGACTGGTGAAAACAAGCCCCGCTTTATGCTATAAATTGGGTGTGGGAGCGGGTGTAATGTATAAACCAAGGGACACCAAAACCGCGCCGCTGTTCACGCAGCCTTTCGCGCTATACGGCCAGTTGGACAAAAACAACCGCTGGCTGCGGCTTGCCGCATTGGTCAACTGGGCCGAGATGGAAAACGTGTACATGCGGCATTTCAGCCGTTTCGGCAGGCCGGCGAAAGACGCGCGGCTGGTTTGCGGGCTGCTGATGATCAAATGGCTTGAGAATTATTCGGACGAGCGAGCCGTCGCCGAATTGCGAGAGAATCCCTACGTCCAAGCTTTCTGCGGCTTCCCCGCCTTCTCCACCGACGAAATAGCCGATTCCGGCATACTCTACCGCGCGCGGCAACGGCTTGGCCGCTCCGAATTCTCCTTCTTTGAGGATGAAATCGCGGATCTGCTGCGCAAAAACGACACCCTGCGCCAGAAATTCCCGCGCGGAGCGCGCGCCCGGCCCGGCCTGGCGGGACGCTGCGTGGAATGGCTGAAACTGCTCTGCAACAGAAAATAAACCCGTTTTCCGCTATCCTCATGGCAGCACATGACCCGGATTTTGCGCGGGCCGCGAATCGCAGAATACATTTGGCAGACGTGCGCAAGCGCCCGGCTGAATGAGCGATATATACCGTTGATGCCAGGAAAAACACATCGGCTTGTTTTGCTATCCGCCGCTATCCTCATGCCCGGAACGGATTGCCGCGCACATGATGACCCGCGCGAGGGACGCTCCGTTTCCACAATCACTGTTACGGGCTGCAGGATAAATCCTGAAATCATTCTGAAAAAAATCCCGCTGAAAGCGGGGCAGCCGTGGTCGGAAAAGCTGGAAGCCGAATCGGTTGACGAATTAAACAGGACGGGAAATTTCAAGAAAGTTTCAATATCCAGCCGTTATGACGCCGCCGCGAATGCCGTTGTAACGGAAATAAATGCCCGGGACGGCTGGTTTCTGCTGCCATTGCCCCTGATATCTGGCGGAAGCAACGGAAGCGGCATGTCGCTTATGCTCATATCGGGCAATTTGTTCAGGCAGGGCGAGAACATAATGCTTGGCGGCGGCAAAATAAACGGCGCCTCATCCGGCATGCTGGGATACAGGCGGGACGATTGGTTTTTTAACGCCCGCGGCGGCGACGCCAACCAGACAGAAACGGTTTACGCCGACGGCGCATACAGCCTGGACAGGAACAAAGCGCCAAGCGGCGCGGCGCCGGTGGCAAACTCGTATACAAGGAAAAGCGCCATGGCCTCGCTTGCGGTCGGGCGCAAACTCAACAAATATAACTCCGTCGGACTTTCGTTCTCCCAGGCGCAGTATGATTTTTCAGGGGGGAATGCGCCGCCGGAGGAGCATGGCGCGCATAATGCGCTCGGCTTGTCCTATGAATGCCACCATGACACGCGCAGGGGCGCTTCCGTCCAGCCGGCGGGGTTCGGCGTGATTTTCGGGATGGGCCTTTCGGGGCTGGATGAGATGCTCAAACCCCTGCCCGATACGGCAAGAACGGATAGTTTCAGTGTAAAACTCGCGCAAGCCGGAGGATTTGTCGGTTCGGATTATAAGTATACGCTGGTTCATGTCCGCGCGGGGGAAATATGGGAATTCCCCGGCAGGGACAAACTCACACTCTCGCTGCAAGGCCTCAAAGGCTGGAATTTGCCTTTGACGCAACTGATTTCAAACACCAATAACCAGCTTTTATACGGAACTTACAACCGGGACTGGCGCGGGGATAAAGCTCTCGCGGCCACCGCGGGTTACACATACCATCTGCGCCGGACAAAACGCGGGATGCTGATAGCCGAGCCTTTTGCCGAATTTGCGAACATATGGAACGGCGCTTCCCGTCAGACGCAAAGCGGCGCGGGGCTGTCTTTCAGATACAGGTTCTGGCGCTTTCCCATGCCGATAGGCCTGACATTCACCCGCAGTTTCCATGACAATGACTGGGGCATTTCCGCCATGGCGGGGTTTGGACGCTGAATTGCAAACTCATACGACATCACCCGTTTTTTGAAAAGCTGTGGTGTATTGGCAAACGCCAACGAAAACGGAATCAAACCACGAAACACACGAAAGGGGAACAAAAAGTTTCCGGTAGTTGCTCCCGCCTTGTTCCAGAGCCTTTTCGTGTGTTTCGTGTTATGCCGTTGATTGACAAGGGGAAAGTTGTTCCTTTCCATTTTCGTGTGTTTCGTTCATGGGGGACGCCGCTATTTTGACATTTGTTTCTTCATTCGCGCGGCTGTTTCCGGCAATACAAAATACGGCATTGCGGAAAAAATGGGTGATGTCGTGTGATATAATGCCAACGGGCGCGGATTCGCGCAATACTGGCACGGAGGACGCTTATATGGAACAAGACAAATTCAAGGTTTACGCATATCTGCTGACGCACAAGAATTCAAGCAAACGCTCTGACGCGCTTATTGCGGAGCATGTGGCGTATGTTCGCAAACTTGACGCCGAAGGCAAGCTGGTCATCTGCGGCCCGTTTTTGAACTATAAAGGCGGCATGGTGGTGGTGAGGGCGGGTTCCATCGAAGAGGCGCAAAAAATCGCCGAAGTCGACCCGTTCGTGAAAAGCGGGTTTGAAAGCTACGACTTGCGGGTCTGGATGATAGGCTGCAAGGAAAACAACTTTCTGGCGTGAGCTTTCGCTCAGAAGCCATTGAGCCTCGCGTTTATGCGAGGCTCGGCGGTCTGGTTTTCGCAACTCAATGTTGCCAGCCGCGCGCGCTTTTTGTAGCGTTTATCTGATGAAAGGTTTTTTCGCGTTTGCCGCCGCGCTGTTTGCGACTTCTTCCGGCTATTGCGCGCCGGCTTTCAACTACGAAAGCGCGGTTTCGTCCGCTTCGCTCGCGCCGGAGCATATAGAGCCTTATGACGGCGGCTCCGCCTGGCGGCTGTATTATTCCTCCGGCACATACCCCTACGGCGGCTGGCAGATTTACAGCGCCACCTCCACCGACATGGCGAACTGGGGCATGGAGTCCGGCGTGCGCATCAGCACTTCCGGCATAGGCGGCGCCAACGTTCTGGGCGGCTTCGGAATGTATTACGATCCCAGCCCCTCGCTGGGAAATTATCACTACCGCGGATTTTTAGCCGCCGCAAACACCACGCTGCCCACAACCGGCTATTACCTGCTCTCCGCCCGGTCCACCGACCAGATAAACTGGGAGATGGTCAGCACCGCCGCCGTTTCAGCCGCTTATATGAACAGCCCGCGCCCGCTGCTCCGCTCCGACGGAAGCCTGCTTTTGCTTTACATAACGGATTCCGGCGGGGCCGGCAATCCGTCCGATTACAGGATTTATTATTCCACCAGCGGCGACCACGGAGTCAGCTTCGGCGCCGCCGCGCAGTTGAAAGACGACAATGCCTTCGCCGTTTACATCTCCACGCTTACCGGCGGCAGGGTGCGGCTTTATTATTCCGCCCCCTACACCTCCACGGGAACCGCGCCCTGCGCCATTTCCAGCTATATAAGCTCCAGCGGCGGATTTTATTTTTCAAAGGAGACCGGAGTTCTGCTTTCCACAACAACCTCCACGTCGCAATTTGCGGACTTTGCGGTGGCGCGCTCGTCCGAGGTATACAGCTGGCGGCTGCTGGCCGGGGTCAAAACCGGCGCGACCAATTATATCGCCTCCGCCCTGTCCGACGCGCCGTATGCCGTGTCGGTATCGCCAAACGTCGTTTACTATACCGATTCCTCGCGCGACCTGACGCTTTCCGGCGAGGTATTTTCGCAGACCATATCCACCATAACCGTAAGCAACGGCTCATACAGCATATATGTGGCCTCCGTAACGCGCAATTCGGATATTTCCGCCGCTTTCACGGTGCAGCCGGCAAGCGCGCCGCTGGGAAGCTATACGGTTACAATAATCAACGATAACGGCAAGCAGTCCGCCCTGGCAAACGCGCTGATTGTGGACTATCCCCCCGGCACGGAAACCATAACCGACAATCTGTTCCGCCCGCTAAGGGGCGAAACCTGCAAATTTGACGTGGCGGTTTACAATCCGGGCCGGCTGACGCTGCGCGCCTATACCATAAACGGCCAGCCGGTAAAGAAAATCTACGATGCCGACATTGCCTCCGGCGTCCAGCCGGCCATAATCTGGAACGGCGACACGGACGCGGGCAACAAGGCCGCCAGCGGGCTTTACTTCGTTACGGTAAAAGGCCCCAAGCTGGACAAGCTGGAAAAAGTGGTGATTGTGAAATGAGATTCATAACGGCGGCGCTCCTGACACTGCTGACCGCGCCGGCCCGGGCCGAAAACGGCTCGTCGGGCGCGGCTTTTCTGCTGAGGCCGCTGGGCGCGCGCGCTGCGGCCATGGGGCAGGCGGCGGTTTCGCTGCCGGCCAAAACGGCGGACGGGCTGCTGTTCAACCCGGCCTCCACGATTTATATCTCCAGCCGCACGGCCTCCGCCGACTATCTGCGCGGCTATGCCGATGATTCCACCGGCTTTGCCGCTTTTGCCGCGCCGCTGGGCGGCATTGTGCTGACGCCGGCGATATTCTATTACAACGCCGGAACAATGAACCTTAATCTTTCAAACGGCACGCGCGGAACCGTAACAGCCGAGGAAGACACCATGCTGATAGCCGCCGCCTCGGCAAAACCGCTGAAGTTTCTGGCTGTGGGCGCGGCGTTCAAATACTGGAGCAGCTCGCTGGCGCAGTCGGCCACGGCGCGCGGCACAAGCTGGGACATAGGCGCGATGGCGGAGTTGCCTTACGGCTTTATGGCCGGGGCCGCGCTGCAGAACGCGGGCGGCAGCATCAAATACGAGGATGTCTCCGACCCCGCGCCGCTGACGCAGCGTCTGGGCTTTTGCTGGCGCGGCAAAATAAACGGGCACAAGATAGACAGCACATCCGATTTCTCGGATATTGATTTTACGGCGGCCACGGATTATTCCAAAACCCTCGGCGAGGACGGCTATTTCCAGTCCGGCGTGGAAATCGGGATGAAGCCCGGAGACGAGATGTACTTCGCGCTGCGCGCCGGATACATGTTCGGGCGCGAGGTGCAGACGGCCACCTTCGGCGCGGGGGTGGAGCAATCCGGCTGGGGGCTGGATTACGGTTACGGCGGCGCGCGCGAACTGCCCGCGCTGCACCAGTTCACACTCTCCCGCAAATTCTGACCTTCCTTTAACCCGGATGTTTTGCATAACGTTTTACTGACCTTTCCCTGTTAACAATTTTTTGCGAAATAATGCCGAACAAAACTTAGGCGGGTATTTTGTAATAATGGCAGTAATGGGCGGCTTGCGCAGATTGCAGGAAACCCGCCAGGAATGGAAAGAATTAAAAAGCACAGGCGCGGAAATCAGCGCGAAAGCCGCGCCGAGCCTCGTATAAAAACAGGAGATACCATGAAAGAAGAAATCATTGCAGCAATGTTGTGCGGATTGCCGCTCGCGGTTGCCGTCGCCAATGAGCCGACAATTCACACATTCCCCTCACAAGGAATAACCAGCCTGAAAATGGATGTTGAAGTTGGCGCGATAAGTGTAGATGGGACAGCCGGTGATAAAATCACTGTGGAAGATTTGCCGGACAATGCGGCAGCTTGCGATATAACCATGGCGGTTAAGGGTGACAAATTGGTAATCACCGAGCGAAAAAAATCCAACTCGCACAATGATTGGACATATAAGACTGGGTTCAAGGTCAATATTTCATCCACGATGCTTGTGTCCATAACCGCCGAATCGGCCAATATGGTTGTTTCAGCCATAAACGGCGGCGTGGATATAAAGGCGGAGCATGGCAACATAAGTCTTTCAGGCGTCAAATCCACCGTGAAACTGGAAAACGATTCCGGTGTTATAAATGTGAAGGAACTGGTTGGGGATTTGACTGTGAAATCCGACCATAGCAACATAGACATTTCGGACTTGAAATCCACTGTGAAACTGGAAAACAGTTCCGGTGTCATCAATGTGAAAAAGCTGGAGGGAGATTTGACTGTGATATCCGATCACAGCAACATTGATATTTCAGGCGCGAAATCCAACATCAAATTGGAGAACGGTTCCGGTGTCATTCATGTGGCGGATTTGACAGGAAATCTGACCGTGAAAGCCGACCACAACAACATAGACATTTCGGACTTGAAATCCACTGTGAAACTGGAAAACGATTCCGGCGTTATAAATGTGAAGGAACTCGCCGGGGATTTGACTGTCAAATCGGACCATTGTTCAATAACGGCAGAAGCGCTGAAATCCAATCAAATAAGCATAGATGCCGAATCCGGCTCGGTGCGTTTGAAAGGACTGCACAATGCCGTTTACATCAAGTCAGGGTCCGGCGCAGTAAATCTCCAGTGGGATGCCGCGCCCGCCTCGGGAAAGGTGGAAATTGAATCCGGCAATGGCGACGTGGAATTGCATTTTCCGAAAACCGCTAAACTGAGTTCGCAGCTTTCAGCGTCAGGCAAAATTGTGAACGAATTTGAGGCCGATGCCGCCGGGATTCCGGTGATTGTCAAGACCGAGACCGGACGCATTTCCGTAGTCAAAAATTAAGCGTGAACCGCCTGTTGCGGGACCGGACAGGTCTTGCAACAGGCGCAGCGCGAAATGACGCGCCCAAATATGCCCGATTGTTTCAAACGGGTAATGAGGAGAAAACATGAAAGAACAAACGGCGGGGGTAAAAACCTCTCTAAACAAAAACTGCCACCGGAGTCCGGTAGCAGAATTTGGTCAAGACTGGCGGGGACGAGAACCCGCAAATACGACGGATTCATTCAGTTCCGAAGCCGCAAAAGCCGATTTCCCCTATAGCGAAATACCGCTTATGCCCGCCTTCAGCCTGCTTTGCGGCCTGCAAATCGGCATTATCGCCAATGGTGAGAGGCTGCTTACGGAAACCGTAGAAAGCTTTGGACTACCCGATTACGCCCGCCATACCCTAAAAGTTCCAATCCCGCCGTCTTACAGAACGACGGGATTACAACTGGCTATCGGAGCGTAGAATGCGTTCTTTTTCAGCTTGGCTTCCGGCGCGATTCATTGTAACCTTCCTTCTGACGGAGCAATTCATATATTCTAGGAGGCATTACTATGAACGCAGCGCGGGCAGAAATCGGCAAGAAGTATATCACCCGGACCGGCATACCGGTTACGGTAGTCAGCGTAAAAGACGGCAAAATATCGCTAAAATCGGCAACGACTGGCAGCGTTATCCGGGTAAATGGCGATTACGAGTTGAAGCCAATCAACGACCCCCAGCCTAGCCACACGCCCAAATCCGGCAAGAAAACCGCCCCCAGCGGCAAGTCCGGCGCACAAAAGCCTGCTTCTTTGGCAGCTATCATAGACCCCATATTGCTAGATGGCGGACACACTGTTAAGGAAATCGCGGCAGAATTGGGCCAGAAGGCGGGCGAGAATGCCAAAGGCAAAGACCTTGAGGCAAATGTCCGAGCCCGGCTGGTATCGTATAAGCGAAAAGGCTGGCAGGTCTTGAAGAACGGCAAGCAGGTGCAGGTTATTCGTAAATAAGGCTAGGGTTTGCGCTTGCGACTTTGTTTCTTGGGACTGGGAGCTGTTGCTGTCATGTCGGCGGTAATTTCTGGGAGATTCTGCGCGGATTGCGGATTCGTAGTGTTTTTGGACTCCTGTTCGTTCTTGTATGCGGCTGCCCGCTTCTTGAGAATATCAGCAGCAATCATGCGGGCCAGCATGCGAAGCCCTTGGTCGAATCGTTGTTGCTCCTCTTCTGTCCAACCTTTCTGTATTCTCGTCTGTGTTTGTCTCATAGACATTAATACCATCCATATTCTCGCGCAGATGTTTTTCCTAAAGTTCCGAACTTTAAGGACTGTTTCCGGATGGCTTGATATTTCGCTGACTTAACATCTAACAAGCGGAGCTTGAATAATCCTGAAATTTTGGTGCGTGTAAATACTGCTGCAAATGGGGACCGCCCAAGCTTTCCGTTGATAATTGGTCTCAAACCGTTGGCAACCTCTGGAATATCACTACTCAATTGCAGTCGCCACATACCATTATTCTGCCGGTATTTTAGCCACAAGGAAATGATGTTTCCATCAGAAGTTTTAAAGCTTTTTTCTACAGAGCTTGCACCATGAGGATTCAGCCCAAAAAATAGGGCTTGTTCCGATTTAAATTCTAACTCTCTGCCTAATGCCGTATTCTTTCCTAATTCAATCCAACACGTATTTGATAGGCTGGGGTCTTTCTCGGAATCATCATCTTTTAATATTTCCCTACCTTTCTGTGGTACTTTTGGCCCGTGCAAGGGCTTCCGGTGTTTACAGTATTCTCGTTCATAATTTTCAATCTCGTTCGAGGTGGGGTTATGTCCTATACGCCATATAGTATTCGCAAATTCTTTGAAATGTGCCTTTTCATCGGCGGATTCAGATGATGCTATAAATATTGCTTCTCCATTGCGTGTCAATCCTGATATTGTCAGATTTGATGACCCAGTAATTAACGTGGTCGGAGAAGCATTATCTTTTGATGATAACACTATCGTCTTGGGGTGAAATCTCGCACCCTTTTTAGCAAAGGATATAATTCGCAAAGACGAGTTCGCTAAATTTTTACATAAGCGCAACGCGTCCGGTTGAGTTATAAAATCGTCTGTGCCCAAAATCCATTTATACTCCATGTTTGGATAAGTTTCAAGCAAATTACGAACTCCAGCGACCGTTGCATATGCCATTGCAACAAATAATGTGTCCCAAGAATTTTTAGACGCGAGTAGCTCCAACGATTTCTTGATAGTGTGTGGGAACGATTTGTCTGGGGATTGGAAAATGAGTTGGTATTTCATGGTCGAGCCTATACGTTATTGCGTGCAGTTTGTCGTATATTAAATAGCTGGAGCAGTGACGCATATATCGTGTCTTGAAGATGCGATATGCCGAAAGCCGACAGAACGGCAGAATCAAAAGCAATCCGGTCATGTGAAGCCAGTTCTGCCGGTAGTTCCAAAACATTCCGCAGAAGAAGATGCCCGAATGCTGTTAAAATACTATTGCGATGTCGCGGCGATATACCCGCGGGATTAAGCATGTGCAGATTGGCACTTAGTTTGCTTGCGTTAAGGTCAAGTGCTCCAAGCCCCCTGCCGAAACCGGATGCCTCAATAAAAAACATGCCTATTATGGAATTCATAAGGGCGTGACATAAATCCAAATCAACACTATTCGCTATGGTCGTAAGACGTATAAGTCTTTGGTTTACAAATGACCTTTCTGCAAGTCGGTGAACACAAAGTCGCTTGTCCGGATTCATAGGTATAACAAAATCTGCAAGCGTTGACGGGCTCATTTCATACCAATGATGTCCTGCTCGTGCTAGCACCTCTGGCAATGGTCGTCCCGTTCCGTTGGTTTCGTGTTGAAAACGTCTTATCCATGCCAGAGTTCCCCGCATTCCCAGTTGCTGGAGTTTTGTTAAGTCGTCAGGACAGCAAAAAGCTTCTTTGTCAGCTCGGGCGATTAGACCATCAATATCTCGCGATGACATTAATACTGGCCTTATGTATCGTGATTCAACACCGTGTTCTTGCTGGGGATAAAACAACGCATCCCACCCACGTCGTTCCCCACGTTTAATTTCGAAAGAATTATGCATGGGGACTAAGTTATTTTCAATCGCTGCGACCCAGTCAAGATTGACAAAAAATGAGGGCCACCCTAGCCCAATAGATTCTAATTGCGTTATGCGAGAGATGGTATGCGAAAATTTTGTTACGCCAGTAATATTGGGCACAGAAGCTAATATCGCGTTAGCTAATGAATCAACGCCACCACCTGTTGTTGCCCAATCTTCAATCCGATTTGTAGTAGTGATGAATTCTATAAACTCATCGTCTGGTGGGTCTATTTGAGAAGGTCGTTTCTCTAAAATGACGATAGTTGTTACTACATCCGAGTTAGAGAACCATCGCCCTGAACCGGAAATGACAACTCTTATGACCTTAAAATATCGCAATAATATTTGACGAAATTCCTGTCCCCAATCTGTTCCTAGCCATGAATTGGAGACTATGAAAGACAGGCGGCCTGATACTGTAACCAAATGCCGAAGTTGCAGCAGTAAATAGGCATAAAGGTCTGCTCTTGTGCTAAGGTCGCGTCCTGTGTCTTGGTGTATATCCTGCGCACATCTGGATATGAGGGGATTCATGTTGCTGCTTTTCTCAAACCGCACAAAAGGGAGATTCGAAATCACGGCATGCATTTCTGGAAGACGGCGTTCCACTTCAGTTCCACCAGTTGGATTTGTGAATACAATAACCTCTCCAACGGACAATTCTAAGGCATCATGGCGAAAAACCTGAATTACTTCGCCCATCCCAAGCGGGTCAGATAAGGCTATTGAGCAAAGTTGAAGAGGAAATGCAAATTTATCACTGCCCCATGTTGAGCTAAGGGCAGTACCTATCGGCAACCCAACTTGTCTTTTCAAGTCGTAAGCCGCTCGAGCAATCGTTCCCGTTCCGCAACATGGGTCAATTATCGGGGATATGCGATTTTCTATTCCAATGCGGACTAATAATTCCGCTAATGGTTTTGGGGTCGAAAATTGTCCGGCAAGTTTTTTTCTGGAGTAAGAAAGTGCTCCTTCTATTACTTGATGGAAACTCTCTTGCGATATGTTTTCCAGTTTAAAGTCGGTTAAAAATTTATTCAAGTCAACTAGCGCCGACCATGTTGTGGAATCCAATGATTCTTGCCCTATCACGTGGTGAAAGACGTTCATGAAGTCACAGGCGGCTGAAATAGACTCAAAAACAGCAATTGCCTGTGTTATTGTTGTTCCGTGGTTTATGGTTTCAACTTGAACAGAGGGTGCATGAAATCGTTTTAGGTAGTGAGCAAACAAAAATCTGTTTATCCAACTAATTATATTAACTCTAGCTAGGCCTTCATATTTAGAGCAGTCAGGATGCTCCAATTTGTTAACTTCCCACCATAAATCGGTTTCAGCAGCAAATGACGCATTGCGTTGATATGCGTGCTGTAACTTATCTGAAACTGGTGATGTGAAGATGTTAAGATAGTCTAGAAACAAGGCATTGCTAATGGCCACCGACGGAGTTGCACCCTGCAAAGCTTGTCTCTCTAGTAGGCCATTTATATCATCGATAATCTGATGCAACAATCTAATCCATTCTGTTTTTTGTATGTAAACATCTGCGCGTCGGCTGATATTAGTCCTCGGCCATGTTTTGTTAGGTTCAAAAACATCTTGTGCAGTTTTCAAATACAGAACCGCTTCGTCTGCATTCCATAGTAAAAAACTATTGAGGCCCAGTCGACGAGCTTTAAGCTCTGCGTTTTGAATGAGTTCCGTGTCGGTGATGGGGGTGTCCGGCATTTTCAGTTCCCATCCCTGTTGGACAATGCTTCCGCCTTTGTCCCCGAACAATAACACATCCGGGAACAAGCTCCCAGCTTGTCCGGAAAGGGTATATTCCCCGCCAGCTCTAACTATCGCCCGAGTGCGTAGGGCGCAGTATTGATTGATTTCTGTGATGACATCAATTGCCCACGAGCGTTCATTATATCTTGGCGAAGTCGTTGGCATTGTTGAGAATACCTCTATTGGGGCAGTAAAGACGAATTTTCTTTACAAACTTTTGATTTTTAGCGATATTGGACAACCGCTGCAGAGCCACTTGAATGTAATCAATGGAGCTTTTTTTAAAGAGTGCGACATCCTGATTTTTTTCAATGCCACAGAATCGTCTGTTTTCAAGTGCGGAGGCTACGAGAAAGCTTCCACTCCCAAAAGCGTTATCTAATACCAAATCCCCCGGCTTGGTGAAGGTACGAATAAGATACCGGGCTAACTCAACAGGTTTTTGGGTTGGGTGCCACACAGGGCCTTCGCTTTCAGCTGTTTTGAAATAAACTACATCGGTAGGATATCTATCCCCGTCGCTTTTTACATGCACGGGAAGGAAGTCTCCATAGCTGCCTGAAAATTGGCTTTTTCGAATCCCTTTATCGTATGCTACCCCCGTCCCCATTTGCGGGTTGTATGTGGGTTGCTTCCGATAAAAAACACAGATATCTTCATGTTTGCGGAGCGGTTGTTTTTTTGCGTTGAGAAAATTGGTGGACTTGGATTTTTCCCATGTTATCTTATACTTAAATGAACTCTCATTCGACATGATTAATTTCGCGGTGAAAATACCCTGCGAAGTTAAAATTATTGCACCATTAGGCTTAACCACCCTGTGATAAGCTTTCCACAGCTTATCTAAATCAATAACGCTGTCCCATTTGTTTTGAGTCGTTCCGTAGGGCAAATCGCATAAAACCATGTCTATGGAATGTGCGGGAAATTTCTCCAAAACATCTAGGCAATCCCCTTCAAATATAGAATTCCCAAGCTGTTCCTTTGAAAGTTGTTCCGATATTGGCAAACATCGTTCAATATTGACCGGAGCAAGGGCTATGTGTTCTGCCCATCTCTTGCCTATGGTTCTATCTGGAATTTGCTCTTTGTGCCCAATGGTGGTGGGACGAATTGATTCATCATTATAGCTACTTCTCAAATTGTTAGATGTAACGACTACGCCGTTTCCCATTACAATCACCTCTAGCGTTCACATATCGCTCTTAATACGGTATTAAATACTATACCGAAAATCTCAAAAGAAAGGAAGTCTGGTCTTCATCCACGACGTATTATCTTTCTACCCAATCGTGCGGCTTGCATGAAATAGGCTGTTACCAAATCAGCTACGACCTGCGTTCTGCCGCCTATATGCCAGTCCCTGTTGGCTTTGGGGCAGGTTTCGGCCTTGTAGTCGTAAATCGTGAAGGCCAGTCCATTTATGCTGCCGGTCCATTCGGCTTGGATTTTGCCGTCTGCGGACAGGCCCTGCTGCGGCTTCCCGAACACGCGCACCAGCTCTTTGTAAGTCGTGCCGTCCGGCAAGCGGCCCACAAACCCGGTTCCTACAAGGCCGGGGTTGCCCATTTTGACTTCCAGCTCCAGCGTGATTTTGGTTTTCATAACGAATACTCCGAGTTTTTGGTTTCGCCGGTTTCGGCGTCCCGTATCGTGAAATAGCGCATGTTGCTTGGCTTGAAGCCGTTTATGAACTGCTCCTCTATCGTGATGCTCCACTTGGCCTTGGGCAGGGCCTTGCGGACCGCCGCCAGTTTCTTGAGGGCAAGCGGGATATAGTCCTCCGTCTTGCCGGTCACCGGCACGTCCTCGACATACATCTCTTCGCCGTCCTGTTTGAGACTCAGGTAGCGCGACTTCAGCGTTTTGCCGTTCATATAGTCCTCCGTTGTTTTGAGTATACGCGCCCGACCATCGTGTCGCCGTGCCAGATGTCTATGCGGGCTATCTCCGGCAAAAATGCTTTTTCTTTTGCCGCTCCGGTAGCGGCCTCCAGCGTTTTGAAGCTTCCCAGTTCCCGGTGTATGGTGCAGTCCGTTTTCGTCTTCGGTATTATCGCTATCAGCTCGAACCCCGCCTGCTTTTTGGTCTTCATAATGCCTCCCTTTCGTCTGGCCCTTTCTGCTGTCATCATGAACATACAATGAGTTCGGCGATTAATCCAGTCCTTTCCGGAGGCCATTTTACCGTCTGAGAAACAGCCCTTGACTTTATGGCGGAATCCCTTTATTTTCTGCCCGTCCGGCCCCATAAACCGGACGGGCATTTTCATGCTCAGGCGAGCTGCGCCAGCCAGTCCTTGCCGACCAGTTTGTTGAGCGCGGCGATTACCGCGTCTATCGCCCAGCCGATAAGCATGCCTTCCACGCTTTCCGGCAGGAACGGGATGTCGATAAGCGCGTTGAGTATCGCCACCGCGAGCGCCTTTTTGTCCGAGCCTTTGATATCCTCGTCCTGCCCGACGCCTTCCACCAGCTTCACGACGTCCGGCACGGCCTCAGCCGCGTCTTTAAGGCTTTTGACCGTCTTGATTTTGTCCTTCACCGCGCCCAGCTTGTCCAGCAGTTCCTTCGCCTTCTTTTCGTAGTCCATACTGCCTCCTGTTTTTGAATAGCGGCAAATCAAAGCTCCAGCTTATCCGCCATTTAGTGTCGCCGCTTTTGCCGATGACCAGCGACAAAATTCTTTCAAGCCATCCGGGCATATACGCCGTCCCTGAAGCCCAGCACTTCGCGCTTGCCGCCGGTGCTTGCGTGTATCCAGCGTTCGCCGTCGCGCCGCTCGTCTATAAGCTGCCCGAACGGGATGCCGGACTCGTGCCAGAGCCACGCAAATACATCGTCTATACTCACGCCTTCCACATGGAAGTCGGCGGCTTGGCCCAGCATGTGCTGGCTGTTTGCGCTACCGCCGACAGCGGTATTAAGTTCGAAGCACCGGAACCCGGAATGCACTATGACTGCCTTGCCGTAATGCGCCCGCACCGGCTCAAGGATTATCCGGCACAGGCCGGTAAGCTCGGCGGGATAGCAAAGCCCCTTCCGTCGGTTAAGTTCCTGAAATCCGGCGCGGTCGGTGCGCGTCAGCTCGAAGAACGTGAAATGCTCGCTTAATTTGAAGTCGTTCATTTGGCGCTCCATTTAAGCCCCAGTTGGAACAGCGCGTTGACCGCCAGCGTTATGCCGCCGACTATCCATGAAATCTTGGTCTTGACGGCGCGAAGCTCCTCGGCAAGCCCGACCTGCCCGTTGCCATTGACCGTATGCTCCAGTTTGGTTATGCGAGCCTTGTCGGCCTCGTATGCCTGCAGATGCGCGTCCTGCTTGGCTTCCATCCGCGCAAGCCGCTCTATGACTTCGTCTATCTTGCCCATGTTAAGGCCCTCCTCCGCTGGTTTGTCCCTGCCATTGCCCCGACTCCGTTCCCGTCGCTACGAACAACTCATACGGCGAATCGGACGACACCGCCATGCACGGCATTGTTTCGCAGGCCAAAGTTTGCAGTTCGGTGTGCGTCTTCGCGCCGTAGAACGCGACACCGCCCAGCAACGCCATGCCCGAAACCGCGATGGTGGAAGCGTTAACACCGGAGGCGGCGGTAATGGTGTCCGCCGAATAAACCGCACCGGTGTTCTCCACCGCGAACCGGACGGTTCCGGTGCTTATGAAGTTGACGAATTTGCCGGTGAACGGGCCGTTTATACCCATCTCTGCGTGGTACACGTCCGAGGATACGGCGTTCGCCGTGTACTGGTAGGTGTCGTATATCGGTAAATCCGTCCCATAGCCGGTCAGGTTCGCACGGATGTAGCGGACATGGCTGCTGTTGGGGTCTTGGGTAAGGCTAAGCCCTGCGCCGCCGTCATGCATGCTGCCGCCGAAAGCCGTCTTGGCCCGCGCGGATACGCCCATGCCGTCGTTGTCCGAGCCTCTGGCGGCAATTGCGGTCTGGTTGGGGTAGGTGTTCTCTACGTGAAGCACTGCGCCGAGAGGGATTGAGGCGTTGGTCGTGATATCCACGACATAGGCCTCAGGAACAGCTGCCCCGCCGATACCCATAGAGGTGAACATGCCCGCGCTGGCTTTTACGCTGTCAGCCGATACGTCCTTAGCCGTGACCGAGCTTTGGAAGGTCTGCGGCGCGGTGAAGTTATTGTCCTGCCCCTTGTAGGCGATATTACCCAGCGTGCCGGTGCCGTTTATGTCCGCGCCGTTGAGCAGAATTGCGCTGGTGGCGTTCACCACGGTAAATTGTCCGGTAGTCGCCTGAGCCAGCCCGGCGTAGACCGTCGTTCCAGAAAGCAAAGCGGCTTTCGCCGTCCCTCTGGCCTCGAAATCGGACAGCACGGTCATCGAGGACTGGAAGGTCTGCGTAACCGTGAAACCGTTGTCCTGATTCCTGTAGGCCACGTTGCCCAGCGTTCCGGCGGTATTGATATTCGAGCCGTTGAGCTGGATGGCGGATGTGGCGTTCATGACCGCGAATAGGCCTGTAGTCGCCTGCGACAGCGCGGCTTGAACCGTCGTGGACTGGATAAGCGACACCTGCGCTGTTGTCGCCGACAGCAGGTTGGCCTTGGCGGTGCCGTTTACGTCCAGCTCCGCCTGCGGGTTGGCCTTCCTCACGCCAACGAACCATGTCCCCGTGCTGACCGACAGTATCGGCAGGTTCTGTTGCGCGGTAGAACTTACACGCAGGGCATACGGATATTGCGCGTCCGCCACCACGTCCAGCTTGGCGGTGGGTTCCACGGTGCCGACGTTTATGCCCACGCCACCGGACTGGTTGAACAGGCTATGCCGTCCGCCTTCAACCAGTATCTGGTCCGTCTTGGAGTCAACATTGCCGATATGAAGCCGCGCCTGCGGGTTGGTCGTATGTATGCCGAACTTGCTGTTTATAGTGGGCGTGCCCCATTCCATTGTGGGAACGGCGATGCTGGCGGCGTTGTAGTCGTAGCGTGCGACGTATTCCAGCCGGATTTCGTCCATATAGCCGTAGAACCCCGCCGAGGTGTTGCCCCACCAGCCGCGCACATCGGTCATCCCGCCGATATTCATGAACCCGCTAAGAAAATTGGGCACGCCGCCATCCGAAGTGGAACCGGAGCAGGCCAGCCGGGTCCCGTCTATCCAGACCGTGGTCCTGCGCGAGCTTTGGTGGTTATATTGCAGGACGATGTAATGCCACTCGTTGGCGGTGAACCGCTGCGTCACTTCGCTGGCCTGCTGGGTGCTGGTGCCGGAGTACCAGTCGCGCAGGTGCATGGTGAAATACGGGCTGTTATTGTTGTAGCGCCACTCGAAGCTGAACCAGCGATAGCTGTCGGGATTGCCTATCCAGTAGAAAAAGAATGAATCGTCGTTGGACAACCGTTTGGCCCAGAACGACAGGGTGAATTCGGTGAGCGGGGTCAGCTTGTAGTCGCCGCTCCACGACTGGCGCAACCCGCGATAGAGCTGGAAGAACGCGGACCCGCCGCCGAACCGGTAATCGCCGGAGTTTATAGTCGGGCTGCCGCCGCTTGACCCACTCCAAGAGCCGAGCGCGTCCGAGAAATCCGTATTCAGGTTGAGGCTTATGCGCGTAGTGGACGGGAACTGGAACGGGACGGACACGCCGGTCATTACCATGTTGCCGTTATGCACGTTAAACCGTGCCGTGGGAGCAATGCCGATGCCGAGCGCGTTATTGAATGTGCCGGTGCTGCCGGTGAACGCACCGGTTACGTTGCCCGTGCCCTGAACTGAAAGATTTCCCTGTGCCGATATATTGCCGGTGACGGAAGTGTTGCCGCCGACATTCGCATCCGCGCCGATGCTGGCGTTGCCGCCTATCGCCGCGCTTGCTCCGATGGTCGCCGATTGCCCGACCGTCAGCGTATTGCTAACCGCAGCCGTGCCGGTCTGAAGCGTGGACGACTGGACATGGTTTGCCGTCGCCGTGCCGGATTCCACCGTGTAGAAGGTGCCTTTGCCCACAGGCCCGTCCAGCGTTATGGTGTAACTGTCCGCCGTCTGCGAGCTTGCCGCGATGCCCCATTTGCCGGATATATGGCCTTCCGCCGTGCCCGCTATTTCGTCCGGCTTCACGCCGTAATACGGCGAGTTAGCCGCGACCGCCAAAGCCGCGAACCCGACTACAAGAACGGCTATTATTTTCAGCCTATGATTATCCATCCGTTCGCCCCCAAGGAAGAATCCTTCGTGTAAAAGAACAGCTGCTTGCTGTCCGTCGCCCAGTAGAGCTGGCAATCCTCCGGTGTGCCTTTAGCCGCCGACGCGCCGGACGCGATGCCTTTGCCAGCGGCCAGCCAACTGAGCCACGCCATCAGCTTCGTAGCGTCGGGCTTCTGCCCGTTTTCTATGTCAGCCGGTTTAGCCATAAATCATTCCCACCAGACGACCTCGCAGTAGCCGGAGCCGCCCGCCCCGCCAGCGCCGGGAATATAGCTCGTGTATTCCCATCCAGAACCGCCGCCACCGCCTCCGCAGCCGCTGTTTGCCGATGCCGCGACTCCCGCAGTGCAACCGGGGCTTCCGTTTCCACCCAACTGACCGGAAACGCTGTTGCCGCCGCCTGCGCCGCCATATTGCGTATTTGCAGCACCGCCTTCGGAACCGTCCATACCTTTCTGTCCGTATGTGGAACCGGCCCCGCCCTGACCGCCTATGCCGGGATAGCTGGAATTGTTGCTGGGCATCCCGCCGCGACCGCCTTTCCCGCCGTAAGCGGTTATGGACCCGAATGCCGAGTTCCCTCCGTCCGAGCCGTCTCCGCCTTTCTGGGTCGAAGCTCCGCGCGTACCCCCGGTTCCGCCCGCGCCGATTGTAACCGCAACATTCCCGCTGACCGCGACAATGCCCTGATAAATCCCTCCGGCTCCGCCGCCACCTCCGCCAGCTGCCGCATACTGGTTCGCGCCGGAATTGCCGCCTCCCGCGCCTCCGCCTCCGCCAGCGACCAGCGTTATGCGGACGTAATCCACGCCCACAGGGCGCGTCCATGTCCCGGAAGCCGCGAATACCTGGCTTTTCATTCTGCCGACCATGTTCAAAACCGAAACCGTCATAAATCACCTCACTTTGCCACCGATTTCAAAACCCAGATGTCGACCACGCCCTGCGTGCCCATGTTCAGCGTGCCGTTGACCGACGCGGCTGTAACCCTGACCAGCGTGGCATTGGCGTGGCTTTCCGAAAACAGGCCCACCGCCATCTCGAACACGTCGTCGCCGTAGACCTGATACACGTCAAAAGGCGAGGCGTACTTGGCCAGCGCGCCGTCTATGCCGACGCTTATCGTGTAGCCCGTTATGGAATTGCCCGAAAAACAGTTCCTGTGCTTTATCTTCACGCCGTGTATAACCCCACCAGCCGGAAGCGTGAACAGCGTAATCGTGTTCGAGTACCCCGCCGATACAAAATCGGAATAGCTCTTGGTGAATTTCTCCCAAGCGGGGACGTTGTTTCCCTGCCCGTTGAGATTCACCGCGCCGTTGAATGCGTTCGCGCCGGTAAAGGTCTGGTCCGCCGAAAGGCTCGCCAGCCCGGTTGCGGTAAGCTCGCCGCTCAAATCCTTTCCGCTGGGAAAGAAGCCGGTTATATCGTCGTAATCCACCAGTACCACCGCATCGTAATACGATGTGCCTCCGGATTCCATGTGCAGTTCTACCGACAGCTCCGTCGCCGAGCTTGCCACCTCGTGCGTCAGCGAGATGAACTCCCAAAGCCCTGTGCCGTTATGGAATGCCGAAACGGAACTGCCAACGCCGTCCCGTATCCGCAGTCGTGCCGCGTTCGGCGTGGAACATTTAACCCAAGCCCATGCTTTCACCGTGTGGCCTTTGAGCCCGGCAAGTTCCGCGCTGGATTGCTTCAGATACGCGTCTGCCGAACCATAGGTCAGCGCGACGGCGTAATCGCCCTGCTTTCTGTCGGTCACTCTGGCTATGGACGCGCCACTGCCGAACAGCGTCCAGTCGTCCGGCGCGACGCTTGCACCGCCGGACCACTGCTCCATGCCGCCGTTGTTTATCAGGTTCCACGGGACAAGATTCAAATGGCTGAAATTGTTGTTGAACTTCGACGCCGACGGTATTTCAGCCGCGCTGTCCTGAAAGATAACCGGAATCCGCTTGTCGCCCATTACGCCGCCTCCCTTACCGTAAGCTCGGACTCCATGCGGACGCAGTCATGCGCCGCTTCTAAAACCTTGCCCACCACGTCATAAGCCGACTGTCCCTCATGGCCCCACAGGTGTATGTCCGGCTTGCCGATATACGCCGCTGTGTCGCCGATATGCCACGCTTTTTTCGGATTGCCCGGATATTTGTCCGTGTAGCGCAGCCGCACCATATCCCCGGCTTCCAACTGCGGCAGGAAGCAGGTTTTGAACTCATATTCCTTGTGTGGTTTTGAGTAGAGCCGGAAGTATCCGTGCGCCGTACCGGTTGCGATATCCGCGTCCTGTTCCAAAAGGAACTGCGAGCCGCCCACGGAGAGCTGCTTCACGCCATAGAGCGTCTGCGAATTGGGCCTCGGCATGTTGAAAGTGTCCGGGTCCGCGATGACGCTGTAATCGCCGTAATTGGAGATGATTTTGTTGTAGACGTTCTTCAGCCCGTCGTTTACGCGGGAAATCTCCTTGATGTCGCGGTTCGTCAGCGTAATGTGCGGGAACGCTATGCGCGTGGACAACATTCCGGCTATGTCTTGGTCGTAGTAAAATACCCGCTCGTCGCCCCAGTAAACGCCCTCGTCGCCCCACAGCCACAAAGCCGCTACGCCGGATTCGCGCGACCGGAAGAAGAACTTGCCCATGCGGTCGAATCCGAACTCGTAGGAGGCGATTTCCGCCAGCTTTTCGATAGCGTCCAGAACCGTCAGGCCGGAGCAATCCACCAGCCGCAGTTTCGTAGTCAGTGTGGCGTAAGTTACGCTATGCTCGGCCACCGCCGGGAAATCCTGACCGCTGTCCGAGCTTTTGCGCGTCAGTTCGATACGGAGATACCGCAACGCCGGACTTGCGATGCGCCCGTTTTCCACCGCCTCCAGCGACGTATATGCCGCGTTATTGAGCGAGGTCTGCGTTCTGTAGCTCGTTGAGCTGCCGTTGTACTGGGTAACTGTTTCGTCCAGCCTTTCGAACGCCGTTACGTCAGCCGACAAGTCGTCCGCGTCGTACAGCTTGCTCCCCAGCAAAGGCAGATTGGGCAACGCTGGCAGGTCGCCGAACTCGCCGCAGACGCGCACATAATCTATGTAGACCGGCGCGTTTCTGGGCGTACCGGTAGTCCAGCAGCCGAACTCGGCCACAGGAACCGCACCTGCGCCGGGCGTGTAGGTGTAATCCACTGCCTTCACGCCGCCGACAAACGCCACCACGCGGCCCGGCTTGTGGTAAAGCACATACTGCGCGTTGGCGGGAGCCCCGCCGCCCCATATCGCCGCGCCGTTAAGCAATACTTGGCAGTGGATGCCGGAGCCGCCCACCGCGTAACCCTGCCGGATTTCGGCCCTGTCCGCGCCGTGCGAAAGCGCGAAATAGGCGTATTCGTTGGCGTAGCCCGATATAACGCCGAATGCCATTACGCAGCCGCTTCCCGCCGCGCCTATGGTCCTGCGCCAGCGTTTGGTGGAGGCAGTATAATTAGGCGTGTAAACCGTCAGAATGTTGCTACCGCCGCCGGTCCCGGAAGGCCAGTAAGTGTCTATCTCCGCCGTGTAAGAGCCGGTGTCCTCGAACAATTCCCATTCGGGGCTGGAGTTCTGCGGCAAATCGTCGCATTCGTAGCGGATATTGTCCTCGGAGTGCGCGTGCGTTATTTTCTTGAACACCCTGTTCGGGAATATCACGTCCTCAACGGTGCGGTCGGTTATGCCTGCCATGTCCAGCAGTCCGTTCACAACCTCGTGGATTTGCAGGTTCGTGTGCCAGCAAAGGTAATCCGCGACAACCGCCTGCCCGGACGACGGCGCGGACACGAAGGCAATTTTGGCGGGCGTATCGTATGTGCTGAGGTCGGAAATCTCGTAATCCGTGCCCGGCGCTTTGAACACGCTGCCAGCCGTGACGCGTTTTATGCGGCCCACGTTTTTGCCGGAAGTGGTGAACTCTTTGGTGACACCGTCGCCGATGCCCAAGACTTCGCCGGTGATTGCGGTGGAATAGTTTTCCGCGTCAGCGTCGTCCAGCAAAATATGCGGCGCGTCGAGACTGATTTGCGCCGTCTTGTCGTCGGAATAAAAAGATATGCCGGACACATAGCCCGTGAACAGCCGGACTTCTTCGGATTCCGTGCCGTCGGAAAATTGGTAGACCGCCGCGACTTTGAACATTGTCCGGTATGCCGTGTAGCCCAACCGTGCAAGGGTGTCTTTCTTAAACACGCCGTAATCCGCGCGCTCCAGCCATTCGTTCGCGCCGTTATAAACCCGCATCGTCAGCGAGCCGGTGCGGAACTCGTTTAGGCGGACGGCGTCCAGCTCCTCTTTGGTTTTGCTGATGTCGCGGATATTCTTCTCTGGGATGACAGTCCATTGCGTCTCGTAGGCAAATGCCTGCGCCTCAATATCCCAGTACCGGCGGCGATACGCCACCAGCCGCCGCACCTTGGCGGTGTTCAGTTTTTGCGCCTGCAGTATTCCTTGCGATAGCGTTATCATGACTCCGCCGCCTTGAAACTGACCGTCAGTCCGCCGGATTTGCTTTTGCTCACATAGCCGCAGGACAGGCTGTCTTTTAGCGCGGAGACGCTATATATCGCTTGCGGCAGTGCCTCCGGTTCCGGGTAAACGACAAACTCGCCGAGGCTGTAGACCGCCAGCAATGCGTCGGCCTCCGCTTGGCTGAGTCCCGCGAAGGCAAGGCTTGCGCCCCAGCGCGTTACCCTGTCGCCCGACCATTTAACCAGCGCGGTTTTCACGCCGCCGTCCATCATCTGCGTGGAAATATCCGTCGCCGAGAAGCCCGGCTCGTAGCCATAAAAACCTTTTGACGCGGCAAGCAGCGTTTCCAAAACCCACACCTCGCCTATTTGTTTCTCTTGGTTCGGGGTCTGCGTCTGGCTGAAGCTTATGCGGATTCCGTAAGCCTGCTTCGCCGCAAACTGCGCCTTGAGCGATATGCCGATTCGATTGATTGCGTTAAGCGTTATGGCGTTGCCCCAGCCAGACCCGGTGTAGAACTCGACCACGGCGGTCACCGCGTTGCAATTTTGCAGTATCACCGTGTCTACGGTCTTGAGCGCGGATACGCCGTTTTCCTGAAACAGGATTTCAATGTACGCGGTGGAGGCGTCGCTGTTCTGTCCTGCCGTTTTCCAGAGCGCGTTATAGTCGCGGTCATAGAGCCGGTATTTAACCGCGTCGCCGCCGGAAACGCTTATCGCGTTGTTCTCGTTGACTGCGTTCGGACCGTAAAAGACGGGATAATCGCTCATACCGCCCTCCGTTTGTTGTCCGAGGCCGCGTCCCGGCTGTTGACCGCAAACGCCAAAGCGTTAGGCGTGCGCCTGCGTATCTGTTCCGCCAGTTCGCCAAGCACGCGCTCGCGCTCGGAGGCGTTCAAATCCGACACCTGCAGGGTCATGTTGATATTGAAAACGTTGTGCTGGTTCGCTCCCTCGCCGGAGGACAATGCGCTATTGGGTATCACCGTTCCCGCCGTGTCCGGCACGAAAAGTTCCGGGCCGTTCTCGCCGACAAGCGCGGCCTGCCCCACCGGCGGCCTGCCGCCAGCCGCGAACCCGCCGGAAAAACCGAGAATAATCGCCAGTATTGCCGCCGCTGCCGCCAGACCGATAGCAATCCCGACAAACGGGATACCTGCGTGCGCCGCGACCGCCTTCGCCTGACCAACAGCCGCCGCCTGCGCTATCTCGGCATGGGCCGCAGCCGCGTTTTCTGTGACTTCCTTTGCCGTCGCCGCGCTTTTGACCGCCGATACCGCCGTAGTCGTGCTGGTTTCAAACAAGGCCAATGCGGCAGCCTGCGCCTTTTCCAGCGTCCACATCACGACTTTCTTGGCGAGGATTTCCGCCAGTATCTTGTAAATGCTGGCCTTGAACGCCTGCCACACGCCTTCCATAATGTCGCCAAGATTCACCGTGCCCTGCTCTATGGCGACGAACAGTTCCTCGAACCCTCCGGACAGCGCCGATATCGCCGCGTTGAATGTGGCGGCAAGATTGTCCTTGAGCATGGTCGCCGACACGAACACTTGGTTGTAGGCGTCCTGCCACGCCTGCGCGAACTGCCCGGCCTGCTCAGGCGCGTCCGCCGCGAGGTTGGGCATCTCCGGGGATTGCGGCATATTGAGTTTCGGCGCGGCCACTGTGCCGGTGAACACGCTTTTCGCCGCGTCCAGTTTGCCGCCGACAAAGTCCTGCGCCTTGCCGTAGCCGTCGGCGACGCTTTGCGCTATGTCCTTGCCCGTATTGAGCGCGGTTTCGCCGATAATGCCGCCCCACTTTTTCACGTCATCCGCCACGCCCTTTAGCGACTGACCGACTTTCGAGCTGCCCAGCGCGTCCGAAGTGTCGTCAACGAATTTCTTTATCGCGCTGACAGCCGAATCGAGGTGCAGATACTCGGCCACGGTCATGAAATCCCGCACCCAGTTTTTGAAATAGTCCTTCAGGGCTTGGAATTTATCCTGAAAGAACTGCACAAAGAAGTCCGCTATGGTCAGTACGTCGTCCATGTAGCTTTTGCAGACTTCGCGGAAAGTCCGCATAAGCGATTCCCATGTTTTTACAATTACCGACCACTTGTCTATGACAATCAACCCGACGGCAACAAGGGCAACGGCAATCAATCCCACCGGCCCGGTCAACGCGCCTATTGCCGTGATAACCGCCTTGAACGCCGCGATTACCCAGCCAAGCACGGGCGCAAGCCCGCTCAGCGCGGACAGAAACAGCCCCAAAGCCCAGACAGCCGGGCCGAGCGCCGCGATAATCAGGCCCAAGGCAACCAGCCAGTCCCTTGTCGGTTTATCCAACCCGGCGATAAATGACGTCGCTTTCTGCACCGCCGAAGTCAGCATTTGGGTCAGCTTGATTACCGTCGGCAACGCTATATCGCCCAGCTTTATCAGCGCGACCTGCAGCACGGACAGCGCCTTGGCGAACTGCTGGCTGGCGTCCTGATTGGCGATATTGAAGGCGTTTTTGAGGTCCTGCCCCGTCGCCTTCGCCACGCTGGCGATTACCGCGCGCGCTGCCTCGCCGTTCTTGCCGATGAGGTTCAAAAGCCCGACAAGCCCTTCGGCCTCCGGGAACACCCGCGCCATCGCCTGTTCGTTATCGCCGAAGTGTTCCTTGAGTGTCTGTAGTACGGACAACAAGCCTTCCTCTTTTAGCTGGCGGCGCAGTCCGTCAAACGACAGGCCGACCCATTCCATAGCCGTGCGCGTCTGGTCCGTCGGTTTCAGCAGCGTCATGAATACGCCGCGCAACGCGGATACCGTCTGTCTTGCGCCCATGCCCAGCCGGGACATCGCCGCCACCGCGCCCGATACTTCGCCGAACGAGACGCCCAACTGGGCCGATACCGGCAAGAGCTTCCCGATGACCGGCGCAAGCTCATCCAGTTGCATCTTGCCGTTCTTGACAGTGGCAACCAGAACGCCGGTAGCCGTAGCCGCGCTAAGATTGGCAGGGCCATAGGCATTCAGCGCGGAGGTTACCGCGTCAGCGACTGTTTTCGTGTCGCCCATGCCTGTAGCCGAAGCCATTGCCGACACTTTCAATGCCTCCAGCGCGTCCGAGCCGCGCAAGCCCGCCTGCGCCACGGAATACATCGCGTCCGCCAGTTCTTTCGGCCCTTTGCCGGTCTGCGTGGACAGTTTCAGTATGTCCGTGCGCCATGCGTCCACTTCCTCGCGGCTCACGCCGAGTATGGCGACTATTTTGTCCAGACTGTCGTCGAACTCGGTGGCGAATTTGACGGCTGACAGCGCGGCACCGGCGAACGGCAGCGACAGCCCGTAGGTTATCTCCTTGCCGAGCGTCGTGAACCGCCTGCCCGCGCGGGCAAGCGTCTTCTCAGCTTTGGCTATGCCTTCCTCAAAGCTGGCTGTTCTCGCCGTCAGGTTCACTATCAGGTTGCCTATCGTCGCCATTTGTTCCACCGAGTGCCGCGTTTATCGCCTTCACCATCTCCAACTGTTCCCGCCAGTCCTGTTTTTCCTTGCCGAATTTCGGCATGAAATCCTGCGCCTTGTACGGCTTCGTACCGCTTTTTCGGGACACGTTCGCCACCGTGGAGGCCACTATCCCGGCCCGCAGGTCCGCCCTGTCCTCGCCGAACGGCTCCAGCTCGTAATACGTCTGCCATTCCGTCAATTCCCGCGAGCTGACCCGGCTTAACAACTCGCTTACCGTCATGCCCAGAGCAAGGGCTAAGCGGAAGTAGAACCTTCGCTCCGGGCGTCTTTGAAATTTCCGGCAAGCTCCTTCACATCGCTTTCGCTAAGTCCCGAAAGCTGCTGCGCCGCATTGAACAGCCGGTTCAGCGCTTTCGCCGACTTTTCACCGAGCCATTTCACGTCCTCTTCGGTGAACAGCGGCTTGCCGTCCTCGCCGATTGCCGACTGCGCCACCAGTTTCGCGCGCAGATTCTGCATGTTCACCGTGGTGTTGCGCCCCTGCCCCTGCACCACGCCCGCCTCAAACCTGTCGCGCTCCGCGCCAGTCAGCGATTTAAGCCTGACTGTGCCGCCCCATTCGGGGACTTCCACGTCCTGCGTCTCCAAGTCGGAAACGCTCTTTATCTGTTCTTTGTTGAGAAGCATTGCTTCCTCCGTTATGCCAGCGTCGGCTGGCCTGTTATTTTAAGCGTCACGCTCGCGCCCAGTTTGCCGTCCACCGGAGCGCTAGGCTCGAAGTTCGTCACGAACGCCGCGAAGCTCCATGTGGTCGCCGGGGTGTCCGGGAACACGAGCTTGAAGTTTTTCTTTGCCCGCGCTGCGAGCGCGGCTGAAAGCGACTGCTGGCTTGTATTGCCCGGCAGGAAGTTCAGCTCCAGCTTTATCTCGCCGCCGTCGAGCAATCCGCCCGCGTATTCCTTCCAGCCTCCGGCGGAGCCGTGGCTGGTGATGTCCACCGTGTCCATGCTCATGCCGGGTCCGCCCACATTGGTCACTTCGGCTATCGCCGCGAATACTTCCGGCGTCGCGCCGTCGCCGATTTTAAGCGTTGTGCCGAACGCGCTTATTCCTTCGCCCATATTAATCCTCCCTGTGCCATATCAGGATGTCAGCCGTGACGCGGAATATTCCGTCGTCCGCGCTGAATCCGTCCGTTTCGTTATCGTTGAACGCGGCCTGTATGTCGCCGCCCTTCTTGCCGTGAAGCGCGGCAACCGCCGCCAACGCCAGCCGCTTCGCCTCCAAGTAATCCGCCGAGTAGCAGTCCAACTGGAACCGCGACGACGCCAGCTTTGACGGCCCGCCGTGCGAGGCGTACCGGATGCACGACGCTTTGGCGTAGACCATAGCGGGCAGGATTACCTCGTCAGGCAGCCTGACCGGGTATATCCTGTCGGCGACTGTCGCCGACACAGCCGCGTCCTGCCGGAGCAGGTCATACAAGGTCCGCTCAATCGGCATTTTCGCCTCCGTATTTCGCCACCAGTTTGCGGTATTCCGCGTCGCAGACTTGGATTGCTGCTTCCTTCTTCGCATCAAACGCCGGGCGCATGAATGGCTTGGCTTCAACGCGGCCCACGAGCTTGTAGACCCATCGCTTGCCGGACTTATGGGAACGGACAGCCAGCGCATGGCCGAACTCTACGAGGCGGCCATACCAGACGCGCCAGTGAAGCGCGACCCTTGCCCGCACTTCGCCTTTGAGCGGGTCGGTGCTGACCGTCAGCATGATGTTGTCCTTGAGATGCGCCGCCGAGCCCGCTTTCTTGTGGCCTTCAGGGAACAGGTTGTCCGTGCCTGCATCAAGCGGCGCGTTCGCCGCAGCTTGGGCGCGAATCACTTCCGCGCCGTTCTTGGCGGCACGCATGGTGGCCTTACGAAGCTCCGCGCCGCGTATGTTCTTCAACGCAAGCGCAAGCTCTGGTATGCCGTCCAGTTGTATCGTCACCATGTCGCCCATATCACGCCACCCGTTTGCACATAAGCTGCAATTCCCGCTTCCCGTCTGCGGGGTTGATGATTTCTACGATGTCGTATGCGTCCCCGCCGGAGACAACGCGCCAGCTCGGTTTTACGTCCGCGCGGTATCGGATTATCACCCGCACCGTAATTTCGCTGTTCACCTTAGCGGACTCGAAATACTCCCGACCCCGCAAAGGCAGCACCGCCGCCCATACCGTCGCAACATCCGTCCAGACCGACTTGGCTTGGCCCATCTCGTCCCGCGCTGTTTCCTGACGCTGGAGCGTTACCCGCCGGTTCAGCTTGCCGGGGTTCATAATTGCCGCCCCCAGAGCCGGTACGGCGCAAGCAGATACTGCACGCCTAGCGGCAGTTCCTCGAACTTCAGTTGGCTGGCCTCGCCAACGGCGATGCGGTTCTCATACCAGTGCGCCGCCAACAGCTTCACTGCCTGCCTTATCGGCTCCGGCACATTGGTTGCCGCCGCGCCGTAGCCGCAGGTGAACGCTATTTCCACGGCGTTATACCGCCGAAGCGTCGCCGCCGGAATGTCTTTCAGATACACCCGCGCCGGTTCGCCTATCGCGTCCACGGAATACGCTGTCGTCGGTAGGACAATGCCGTTATTCGCCGAATCCCACAAGCGCACCCAATCAACCGACTGCGCGGGCGCGAAGGGGAGGCAAAACTCCGGCGGGGACGGGATTTTATCCTCAAAAACCCGCCATCGCTGCGTGATGAGCTTGCGGTTGGTCGCGGACTCGGCGCACTCGCGGGCGGCTTTGATAAGCCCCGTGATAAGCGCGTCGTCATCGGCAAACTCCACCCGCAGGTGCGCCTTCGTTTCCGAAAGCGTCACCGGCTCCACCGCAGGCCCCGCCAGAAGCAATGTCCCCATAGACTATTTCCCGTTAGGCGCGTCCGCTTTCTTGTCCTTCTTGAGCGGCTCGATGAAGTCCTTGTGCCGCTCCGCGTCGGCGTCGCTGAGCTGTATCACCGCGCCTTCCGCGTAGCCGCCGAACGGCTTTTTCACCCTGTAGAGTTTCGTTTCCATTTTGCTTGCCTCCCTATTTGAACAGCATGTACGAGAACGCCGAGCCCTGCGCGACGTCGATGGACAAGGCTTGCGTGAAGCGCAGCCAGGTCTGGTCCTGCATGAACGCGTTGCTGTTGTCGCCCGCGTCGTATGCGTCCTGCGACACCTTCACCGCCAGTCCTTCGCGCGGCGATATCAGCAGAGCGCGGTTGAAGCGTCCGTATATCGCAACGGTGCAGTCCGTCCCCGCGCCGAGGTTGCCCGGTATCGTCGGGCATATCACATACGGCACGTTCCACACTGTCGCCGGGATATTGCCGGTCGGCGGCTGCCAGATGTACTGGTTCTGGTTGTCCTTGAGCTTGAGCAGCTTCTTGAGGCCGGTGCGGCTCAAGGCGATTGTCGCGCCTTGCGAGTTCGCCGCGTTGAGCGAGAATATCAGCTCCGCGATATCGTCGAAGCTGACCGACGCGCCCGCCATGCTGACCACATTCACGCCCGAAGCCTTGATGATGCCGGTGAACGGGTCGCCTGCGCCTGTGTCGCCCAGCAAAGCCACGCGCTCGATTTCCAGCGCCATAGCCTCGCTGATAAGTTCGGACAGGAACGCCGTCAGGTTGATGGCGCTGTCGCGCAGCAGTTCGTCGGTGCATTTGATGACCGCCGCCATCACTTTTGCGACCTGCTCCAGCTGCCCGAATGTCGGGTTCGTGGTCGGCTTTGTCCCGCCTTCCGTCACCCAGCCGATTGACACGCTGGTCAACTGGCGCGGCAGCTGCCGTTTCCATGTGGACATCGGCAGAATGTTGGCCAGCTGCATTATGGGCGAAGCGTCCTTGAGCAGCCGCATAACCTCGTAGCTGAACTCGGTCGGGACGACATAGCCGCCCGTCGCGGGCGTGCCTTCCGTCATGATGGCTTTAGCGTCCGCCAGCATGGGGTGCCGCTCCTTCGCCGCGAGCAGGAAATTACGCATGCTGCCGAATTTTCTGCCGTACTCGCTCGTCCAAGGCTTTTCAGCCGTGTTTTTGGGCGAGTTTTTGAACGCCTCCGCCCGTTCCATCACTTCTTCCGGGCTCTGGGGCGGGACCTGCCTGCCGCTCGGCTGGGGATGCAGACGCTTTACCACGTCCTCCACCAGCTTTTCGGCTTTCTCCTTGGTGAGGCAGTCGTCCAGCCTGCACTCCAAGGTCTTGCGAAGCTCCGCTATGGAGCCTGCCGCTTCTTGGTTTTCCATCTTGATACCTCCGTTGGGTTTTGCTGTTTCCAGCGATTTCAGGGCTTTGCTCACCGCCTCAGCCAATGCGTCAGGGTCGGCGGGCACCGCCACCAGCGAAATCTCGTATATCTCGGCGAGGGTTAACTGATTCGGCGCGTCGGGGTTCTCATAATGGAACCGCCCGGCAATAGATATGCCTTTGGCGTGGCCCTCGGTGTAAATCTGGCGGGCGTGTTCCACCACCGGGAAATCCGAGGCCGAGAACTTGGCCTTGAAGTAAAGACCTTTGCCGTCCTCGCGGATTTCGGTCATCGAACCCGCAATGTGGTCAACCGCGTTTACATGGTCGACCAGCAGCACCGGGTTTTTGAGATACTCTTTTAAGTCGTAAACGTAATCCCGTTTGGCCTTATAGACCGTCGGGATATCGCCATATCTGTCGGCCTGATTTTTGGTGTTCGCGTAGCCTTCCAAGAAGACCGCGCCGTTTTCCTGCGTTATCTTGCCGCCTTCAATCGGCAGTATTTTGAATTGCCTGTCCATTGTTTCCTCCAGAACCCATATTGAGCGGCACAAGATATTGACCGCCCTGACCGTTCGGCAGCTTGTTCATGTTCTCGCGCTCGCGGATATCGTCCGCCGACAGCCAGCCCCATTGCCGCCCTATGGCGTAGGCCTCGTAGCGCGTCTTGATGTCGCCGCGCAGAAGGCCTTCGATGAGAAACTCCGGGAAGAAGTCGCCGGAAAACAGCTTGAACGAAAGCTCCTGCTCGATATTCACCAGCCAAGGGCGTATCGTATCCGTCACAAATTCAATTGCCTGATGCTCGATGTTGTTGTTCGTCGAGCGGTCAAGGTCCGAAATCTTGTGCAGCGGCATGCGGAAGTAGCGGGCTATTTCCGACACACCGAACTTGCGGGTTTCCAAAAGCTGCGCGTCCTCCGGCGGCACGCCCACCGCGTTGAACTTCATGCCTTCCTCAAGTACCGCAACGCGAAACTTGTTGTCCAGTCCTTCGTGCGTTTTTTCAAAAGATTTGCGGAGCCTTGCCGACGCTTCGTCCGACAACTGGCCCGGATGTTCAAGGATTCCACCGGGACGAGCGTCGTTGGCGAAGAATTTAGCCGCGTATTTCTGCGCCGCCAGACCCAAACCGATAGCTTCCTTCGCCGCGCGCATCGGCGGCAGGCCTATAAGACCGTCATAGGACAAGCCTTTGACATGCAGCATGTCCGCAAACGGCACGTTCACCACGCCCGAATCCAGCGCGACCGCATAGACCAGTTGCCCGTTCACGCGCTTTAAGGCGACCCGCCAAGGCGTAATAGGCCACAATGCAACCGGCTCACCGTTGCGCCGCTCTATCTCCGAATAGTGGTTGCCCCACATGCACAGGTGCAACATGATGGCCTGCCGCCAGCTCATGGAGGTCATCTCAGGATTCGGAGCGTCGTGGAGCAGCCGGTAAAGCGGGTGATTAGCAGTGCGGTTCTTGCCGTCCGCCGTGCGCTGATAGACGTGGAGCGGCAGGCTGCCCACCGTTTGCGACAGCACCTGCGTGCAGGCGTATACCGACGACAGATTCAACGCCAGCGTTTCGTTCACCATTACGCCGCTCTGCGTGTCCGAAAGCGGCAGGAACACGTCGGCAAAGAATTGCTGCATGCTTTGCATCTTCCGCCCGCCGAAACTGAAAATCTTTTTAAGCCAATTCATAAAATCACCATCCCGCGATTCTCGTAGACGCTGTGTCCCGCACCGTGGCGCATCGCCCGGTCCAATGCCATGACAGCGGCTACGATGCCATCTATGCGCTGCGTGCTTTTTGATTTGTCCGGCTTGATATTCCCGGCGGGGTCGCTCTTTACTACGGCGTTGTCCGCCATCCAGCGCATCACCGGATTGCCGCCGTGGTGCAGCTTCCCGGACAGCACCAGCCGCAACAGTTCCTTGCTAGGCCCGGCCATTGAGGCAAAACCCTGACCGAAAGGCACCACAGTGATGCCCAGCTCGGTCAGCTCTTGCACGATTTTCGCCGCGCCCCAGCGGTCAAATGCGATTTCTTTGAGGTTGTATTGCTTGCGAAGTTCGGTTATCTTGGCGACGATAAAGCCATAATCAATCACGTTGCCAGCCGTCGCGTTTATAAGCCCCTGCTTGACCCACAATTCATACGGCACATGGTCGCGATTGGAACGCTCGTGCAGGTCGTCGCCCGGTATCCAGAAGTAAGACAGCAGCTTCACCGCGCCGTCCACGGGGAAAGCCAACACCAGAGCCGTGATGTCCGTCGTGCTGGACAGGTCCAACCCGGCGTAGCACGGCTTGCCCTTGAGCATTTCGGGGATAACCTGACCGCCGCACGCTTCCCACGCCGCCATAGGCAGCCAGCGCGATTCCTGCTGCGTCCACTGATTGAGGTGCAGCCGCCGGAAGGTGTTTTCGTAGGCGGGGACATTCCCGGCCTTGGCGCACTCGCGTTTGAGGTAATCCTCGCTGATGGAAACACCGAGGTTCGGATTGGCCTTGCGCCATATCTTCGGGTCGCGCCAGTCATCCTGCTCGTCCGCCGCGTAAATGACCGGCAAAAAGCTGTCGTCCTCTATAACGCCTTCCTTGATTCTGCGGGCATATTCGTGCAGCTCCCAGCAGATTGAGTTCCGGTCAAATCCCGCCGTGGTAATCGCCACAGTGAGCGGCTGGCTGCGTGCGCCTGTGCTGGTTGCCAGCACATCCCACAGTTCCCGGTTCGGCTGCGCGTGAAGCTCGTCAAAGATAATCCCGTGCGCGTTCAGCCCGTGTTTCGTATATGCGTCCGCGCTTAAAACCTGATATGTGGACGCGGTGCGGGGGATAAATATGGAATTGCGGTATACCTGCCCGCGCGACATCAGCGATTTGGAAGCCATCGCCATGCCTTTTGCAACGTTGAACACTATCGCCGCCTGCTTGGTGTCCGCCGCCGCGCTGTAGACCTCCGCCGAGGCTTCCTTGTCGGCGTACAGAAGATACAGGGCGATGCCCGAACATAGGCTGGACTTGCCGTTCTTGCGCGGGATTTCTATATAGCAGGTGCGGTACTGGCGGCTGCCGTCCGGGCGTTTGCAGCCGAAAAGCGGATATACAATGTCTTCCTTCTGCCAACCCTCCAGCGTGAACGCTTCGCCCGCCCATTTGCCTTTTATATGGACAAGGTAACGCTCGAAGAAGCGCGCCGCTCTGTCAGCCGCTTTCTTGTCAAAATAAAAGTCTTGCGTTTCCTGTGCCATAATCATTCGCCGAAGTACTCAGTGTCCTCGTCTTGCAAATCGCTGCTTTTGGGTATCACCCTGCCGCGCATGGTGGCAGGTATACCCATCTCAGCCGCCAGCTTCGTCATCATCTGCATCCAGCCCCGCGCGATAGACACATGCGGGATTTGCTGATACGCGCCGTTGGGCGTTTTGTAAACCTGCTTGTTGGTCTTGATGACATCGTTCGCCCGCTTCCAGTTGGAATACGCCGAGCAATAAAGCATGAACAGGTCGCGGTCTATGGAGCTGATAACGCCCAGCGCGGCAAGCTCCGGGAACAGCTCGCGCCATTTGGCTTTAGCCTCGTCGTCCATGAATTCCGGCGGTTCGCTGTTGGCGGGTCCGGGCTTCGGTTCGGCAGGGTTCGTCCTGCACCGCTTCAAAGTGCCCTTTTTCCGCTTTATTTCCGTCGGTATCGGCTTTCTTCCGCGCATATTTTCCTTGCCTACCCCCCTATGCGAATTATGGACGCGTTCACGCGTAGCCGCGCATCGGTCTATAACCGAAAAGCTGGGAGGATTTCATAGGCCTATGGCCTGTATCGACCGAATCCTCCGTCTTCCTGCGCCGTCTTGAGGCTGTGGTGTTCGTGGCACAGCCCCTGCAAATTGTTTTCCTCATCTGTGCCACCCTTGGACTTGGGCACTATATGGTCCACGTCCGTTGATAGCTGCCCGCAGCCCGGATGCCTGCACACCGGGTCCAGCGCCAAGATGAGCAGTCTTAATCTCTGCCAGCGCGAGCCATAGCCACGTTGTGTTGAAGTGCCGCGCCTGTCCCGCTCCGCCTTGTCAGCCGTCGCCTTGTGCGCCGCGCAGTATCGCACGCCTTCCTCCGCCAATGCAGGGCAGCCGGGATAGGAGCAAGGCGGCAGAGGCTTATGCGGCATGCTGCACCTCGGCCTTCTTGCCCGTCGCCTGCTCCCAGCGTTTGACTATGACATCGGTGTATAAAAGGTCTATCTCGCAGAGGCAGGCTTTGCGTCCAGTATGCTCGCACGCAATGAGCGTGCTGCCTGACCCGCCGAAGAGGTCCAGCACTGTGTCGTCCTTGCGGCTGCTGTTGCGTATCGCGCGGGCGCAAAGCTCCACGGGCTTCATGGTCGGGTGTTCCTCACTGCGCGTGGGACGGTTGATTTCCCAGACGGTGGTCTCTGCCCGTCCGCCATACCACTTGTGACTTGCGCCTGCCGCCCAGCCGTACAGTATCGGCTCGTGCTGCCACTGATAGTCCTGTCTGCCCAGCACAAAGCTCTGTTTGGCCCAGATAACGGTCTGTTTGACCTCAAAGCCGTTGTCCATGAGCGCCTGCCGGAACAGCATCGTCTTGCCGTCCGCGTGGCACACATAATAAGGCGTCCCGCCATCGCAGACCTTACGCATGGCGCTGAACGCTTTGCCGAGGAAGGCGCTGAAGTCCGCGTCGGACATCGCGTCGTTCTGTATTGTCAGGCGTTTCTTGGTTTTGCCGACATAGGCGATACCATACGGCGGGTCGGTGAATATCATGTCGGCCTTGGCACCGCCCATCAGGCGGGCAATGGCAGCGTTGCTGGTTGAATCAGCGCAAAGCAGGCGATGGTCGCCAAGCAACCACAGGTCGCCGGGCTTGGTGATAGCTGTCTCCGGCTTGTCAGGTACTTCGTCCAACTTGTCCTCGTCCAGCAATGATTCGTTGCCGAGCGCACCTAACTCGTCGTCCGAGAACCCGACATCGCGCAGGAAGTCAGCGTCAAAATCGTTGGCAAGTATATCCATGTCCCAGTCGCCCGCCGATATGTTGTCGCGCAGCATCCGCTTGGCTTCCATTTCCGGGTTGTCCATCACGATAACCGGCACTTCCTTCATGCCGATTTCTACGGCGGCGCGGTAACGCTGATTACCCGCGAATATCACCATGTCTTTGTTGACGAGTATGGGCCGCGCTTCAAAATAATCGCGGTCTTCACAGAGGCTGGCGCACAAACGCTTGAACGCCTCGTCCTTGATAACGCGCGGATTTTGCGGGTTGGGTTTGATTTTGCCGACGGGGATATATTCCGGCTTAAGCATATATCCCTCCGGCGCAAAGAGAGGCGGCATCCGTCCGGGCCGAGCATTTATGTATGTGTGTGCCCGCGCTACCGCCTAAAAAAGAAGCCCTGCGCCCATTTTTCAGGGCGCAGAGCAGGGCGTATATTGTCGAGGTATACGCTAAATTTACGCAAAAAGAAATCGAGGTATTCGCCATAGTTCTCCCGGCGTATACCTCGACATTAATAGTCTAGCGGATGTTTGTTTTTAAGTCACGAGTTTTACTTTGGATAATTTTGGACATATAATTGAAGATAGAGGCTTCTTCTCCGATATAGCTCACGACAGAACGCAAGGCGGAGGTTTTTATGACGATATTACTACTATCTCTGGTTTTAGCAATGATGGCTTACTTGATTTGGAAAGTTGTGCCCGAGTTTCGAAATAATCTTAAAGAAGATATGGATAAATATGCCACTCAAGCTAGCGAATTGAAAAACGCAATCACGATGGGTCTTACAACAAATGTCGACAAAACTCAAGAAAAACTAGATGCTATCCGCAATGTTGTAGACACCAAAATGGCATCTGCGCTAGAAGCAAATACTCAATTGATTAAAACAACTTTGGAAAGCGTTCAAAATGTACAAACAACCACACTCTCCGATATGGGCAAGCAGTTGGGCGAAGTTAAACGCGCGACACAGGAGGCCATCAATAGTTTTCAGACAAAGCTAGATACAAACCTTGCAGAATCGCGAGGCTCGCTTTCCTCCAATTTGAAAACAAACACTGACACGGTTCAGGGCACACTGGATAGACTTAAGGGTGAGCTAAAAAACGAATTGCAGCAGTTGCTGGCATCAAATCAAAAAACAATGGGCGACCTGCAAAAGAGTGTTGAAGAAAAATTTACAGCCATGCAAAAAAGCAATGAGGAGCGACTGGAGAAAATGCGCCAAACGGTTGATGAAAAACTTCAGGGCACTTTAGAGAAAAGGCTTGGGGAATCCTTCAGAACCGTAAGCGAACAGCTTGAAAAGGTGCATAGTGGTTTAGGGGAGATGAAAAACCTAGCAACCGATGTCGGCGGATTAAAACGAGTACTCTCTAATGTTAAAGCGCGCGGAGTTCTTGGGGAAATACAACTTGAGAATATACTAGAGCAGATATTGGCCAAGGGACAATATGATAAAAATGTCCAAGTAAAATCTGATTCTGCGGAACGCGTAGAATACGCTGTTATTTTGCCCGGCAGCGATTCAAATAAAGTTGTTTTACCGATTGATGCAAAATTCCCAAGGGAAAGTTACGAAAGACTTCTCAATGCTTTTGATAAAGGCGATGTCGCGGAAATTGAAGAGGAAAAGAAAAAATTATTATCTGCTGTAAAAAAATCCGCGAAAGACATCCATGATAAATATATAAATCCGCCCACCACAACAGATTTTGCTTTATTATTCCTCCCCATAGAAGGTTTATACGCGGAGGTGTTAAGATATCCAGATATTATGGAAGAATTGCAACGACAATATCATGTAATTCTTTCTGGCCCAACCACTCTTATTGCGATACTCAATAGTTTTAGAATGGGTTTCAAAACTATGGCTATTGAACAGCGCGCAAGTGAAGTCTGGCAGATTTTGGAAGCGGTCAAAACCGAATTTCAAAAGTTCGGTGGAGTGCTGGATAAAGTAAAAAAGCAACTTGCTACTGCCACCAAAACAATTGATGAAACAAGCACAAGAACTAGAGTAATGGAACGCAAGCTAAAGCAGGTTGAACAGTTGCCGGAAGCAGAAGCAGCAAAAGTTTTAGAATTAGCATCTATACCAGAAGAGTTAGAGCCAGCAGTTGAGAACATGGCACCAGAAACTACTCCAGATGACGACATGCCGTTCTAGATTTTTTGAATCGTCTTACGGTATCGTAAGCTATCCACACCGACGTTAGGCCCATCTCATAGGCGACCTCTTTCGGGGCTTTGCCCTGCTTGAGCCGCTTTAGGATTTCCTTGTCCCGCATCAGCGTGGACAGCCGGATGCCCGGCTTCTTGACCCGCTTTTTCCGTTTCATACCCTGCCTCCGTTTTCCAGAATGATTTTGCCGTTGAACATTTCGGCGATATGCTCCACCCTGTCCCATGCGGCGGCGTCCTCCTGCGTAAAGCCCTGCCTCAGGGCCGCCAACGGCTTCAGGACCTCGTTTTCAAACACAGTATGGTCTTGGGCCGTGTCCTTGCCCAAAGCCTCCTGCTTCTTGAGCCAGCGTAGGCCTTCCAGTTTCCGTTTCAACAGCCGCTTGTAATTCTCATGCGTATCCATAACCCTCCCGGCATTTAGTGACGAAACTTAGTGACGATTGTCCTTTTTCCTTTTTGCTATATATTTGTTTTCTTTTTTTCTTCCTAATTGAGCTAAAAAGAAAAGTTTCATCACTTTCGTCACTTTTTTAAGTTTCCTCCAATACAAACCGCAGTGATAATGCCTTAAAAGTTTCGTCACTGAATCATCACTATCGTCACTAACCGGGCGTAATAATGCCCTCAACAGGCCGCAAACCGCTTAAAACGGCCTTTCGTCCGCATCCGGCTCATAGCCGCCATTGTCCATAGGCAGTGTTTCCTGCTCGCTTCCTTTCAGCGTTATGCCGAACCAGCAGGTCTTGCCGCCCGTAATCCTGTCGCGCTTGAAGCCGCGCTTCTGCATGTAATCAATGAACTCAGTGCGCTTTATGGAGCGCATTCCCCCGTCCTTGGCCCATAGCTGTATGGCCTTAAGTATTTCACTGGCGGATACCTGCTGGCCTTCCGCTACAACGCAGTTTTCCGTGATGAAGTTTCCGATGATATCGGACTCCTCGCGGTATTCGTTTGTCGCCTGCGCGATTTTGGCTACCTCGCCAAGCCCGTCCTTCTGCCACAGCTTGAATCCCTGCGCCGCCCACGCCAGTATGCCCTCATATTCCTTGGCGAGCTTGTCGTCCAGCACGGCATCGCGCTCCTCCGGCGTTATGACTTTCTCAAACGGGATAGTCATGATGCGCCGCCAGATGCCCTTGTCTGTGCCGGATATATTCGGCTTATGGTTCGTGGCGAGGAATATTTTGAACGTGGCGAAGAAGTCGAAGAACTCGCGGTGCAGGAACCGTGCCGATATCGGGTCGTCGCCGGTCAACTGTTTGATTTGCGCCTCGGCAAGCGCGCGGCCCTTGCCGGATTCTATGGAGGTAACAAACCGCGCCCCTTTAAGCCGCGCCACATCGTTAGGAATAGACTCGCCGTATTTTTCCATCAGCGTAGTGGCGGGCGTGTTCATCGCGTATTCGCCCAGCAGCCGGTAGATATGCTTGAGGAACGTGGACTTGCCGTTCATGCCCACGCCGTAAAGTATGAACACGCATTGCTCTTTCATTGAGCCGGACAGCGAGTATCCCACGGCTTTTTGCATGAAGCCGATAATTTCCTTGTCGCCGAGGAACACGCTATCAAGAAACTTGAGCCATTCCGGGCATTGCGCTTCCGGCTTGTAGTCCAGCTCCAGCCGCCTGGTGATATAATCCGTCTTGCTGTGCGGGCGCAACTCGCCGGTCCGCAAGTCCAGCGTCCCGTTGCGGCAGTTAAGCAGGTAAACATCGCCGTCAAAAGTATCCGGCGTTACCGTAATGCCGTCTTCACACCGGACAAGGTTCACCATCGCCTTGAGCCGCGACTCGGCCTCGCATCGCACGGCGTGCTTGGCTAAATCCTTGTCGTTAGCCGACTTAGCTTTGCCCCGCATATCCAGCACAGCCGATTGCGCCAGCTTCATGATTTGGAACGCTTCATCTTTCTGCCAGCGCGTTCCGTCCCAAATAAACCAGCCGCCAAGCGCGTCGCAGTAACGCAACTCGCCGCCGTAGCCGGAGTAAAGAAACTGCGCGTTCCAAGTATCGGTAAGCGGGCCGGACAAATTGCCGTCCTTGTCGTAGCGGGACACGCTTCTGGCGATTTTGGAAACCTCGGCCTTGTCCAGCGGCGGCGAACAACGAGCCGCGTTTATGGACTGGAGGTTCTTCTCTATCTCGGCTTGCTCAAGACCCATTTTCCGCAGGTTCACCCCCATCAGCATAAGCGTGTTGTTGCGGTTCTGCGTGATGAGCGCGTCTTTGTCGGACAGGTCGGGCGTTTTATCCTTGGGCGAAAGAATATCCAGCAGCCATGCCGGAGCGTCGGCTATCGGCGCATCCGGCCCGGTGAGCCAGTCGTAGGACTTGCCATCAATAACGCTTGGCGGCGCGACCACATAACCGCCGTCGCCGCGCACGTCGATACCCTTGCGGATGCCGGTCTTGCAGCCTATGCCCTGCTCGGGATAGCGGAAATACAGATGCCGCCCGCCGGAACAGGTCTTGGCCTCCACGGTGGACGGCAACGCGCCGTATTCACGCTCCAGTTCCGCAAGCGATTCCGCGCCGCCCGCGCCGTTTTTGATGTCTATATCCAGCACGAAAATGCCGGACACTTTGCCGGTGGCTATGCCGATATTCGCGTAGTGATTTGCGAACAGCCGCTTCACCGCTTCCGCTTCTTTTGAGGCATCTTTATAGCCATGCGGCGTTAGCGGTATCTTGCCCTTGCAAGGCAATACCGCCCAGCCTCTTGCCGCATAAGCCAACGCTTGCTCTATCATGCGCACCTTCCCGCGAAAAAATGGAAGGGGCGGCAGTTTTGCCACCGCCCCCTTGAGGTTCAGTAAGGCCGGGAGTCCTGCGCTTCCTCGGCTGCGTCATCGTCATGCACCTGTATATCCTTTGCCTTAGCGGAAAAGTCCCGCCACAGCTTTTCGCAGGTCTTGTATTCCTCCGGGCTGGCGCTGCCCGCCGCCGACACTTTCAGCACGCAATAGGTCGCCACGCTGTTGGACTCGGCCTGCGAGTAGAGCTTGTATTTTCGGCTGAACATATCGCCGCCGCAGAACCGCGCCAGCGAGAGCAGTTGCTTGCCAGTTTTGTAGCCAGTCTTTGAGAAGCTGACTATGACGGGCATCGGCACGCCGGGGAAGTACGAGAAGAAGTTAAGGAACGCCGTCGCCACCGGCTTCTCGCCATTGGGTCCGAACCTTGCCGCTTCCGCGATTTTGGAATCGTCCATATCGCCGGATTTCCAGATGACCGCGCCCGGCTCGTAATCCGCATCGTAGTTCGGGTCCTCCTTTGAGCGCGGGTTGAACCGGATGAAGTTCTTGAACATGAACACCGGGATGAACTCTTGGGGAAGCTGCTCTTTGGTCAGCGAGTTGATTATTGAGCCGACCTTTATACCCTCCACGCCTTGCGTAAGCTCCGGCGACAACGCCTGTATCAGCTTGGCGCGGGGGATGATGAGGTCTTCCTGCGTCACGCCCGCCTCAAAGCCGCGCTGCTGCCCGGCGGGCTGCATTGCCAGTTTCTTTTTTACTGCGAGGTCTTTTGCCATTGTGTTGCTCCTATTTGTAAAGCCGTAGCGACGGCTTGAGGTAGTAGCTGATAAACTCCGGCACGGCATTGCCGCTTTCCACGCATTCCGAGATAAAACTGGAAAGCGTCTGCGGCATGACGACCGTCTTTATCAGGTCTGCCCGGTCACGCTCTTTGAGGTATGAGAACAACTTGTCCATGTCCTCCTGCCTGCAGTTGGCGTAGAGCCGGGGTTTTTGCAACTGCGCGTAGCCGATGCCTTCGTAAGTGGCGGTGGCTGTCGCGGAGCTGGATTCCAGATACTCTATGAGCCGGCCTTCCGCCGCCTCGTATTCCTTCTGCGACTGTTCCAGTTCTTTTTTCTGGTGGTCCCGTCGCTCTTTCGCTTCCTTGAAGCGCGCTACCAAGTCTTTTTCGCATACTTTTTCGTCCGGCATGATTCCTCCGTTATCGCTCCGCGAGCGAGATTATGTGTTTGTCTTTGATGCCGAGGGTATTGCAGAGAGTATCGTCGCCCACAAGCGTCACGCCGTAGGTTACGCCGTCTTTGGTTTCGACAATTCTGTATACCTCGACTTTTACCAGCACCTTATCGCCGATTCTGACCATCGCTATCACCTCCTTTCATGAAGTTTCTGGCTTCCTCCACGCTCCGGCAGACTGTTGCCATGCCGCCGGAGGCGCGGATTTTTGCCAGCACGTATTTCTGAATCCTTGTCGGCTGGTTGTTGCCGACCTTAAGCTCTATCGCCATAAACCGCCCGTCCACGCACAGCAGAATGTCCGGGATGCCGGAGGTCCACCTGTCTGCCGCCTTATAGACCCACGCGCGGGGATACTCAGCTTTCAAAAACGCCAGCACCTTCTGCTTAAGCCTCGTTTCGGATAAGCGCATGCACCGCCTCCTGCAATCCCTGCTTTTTCTGCAAAACTTTCAGCAGATGACCGTCTATGGTTTTTTTGGCGAGCAGATAGATGTAAAGACAGCTATGATGCTGGCCTATGCGGTGGATTCTGTCCCGCGACTGCGTGTGGGTTTCGTAGGAATAATCAAGGCTGTAAAACACCATGACAGAACAATTAACGAAGGTAAGCCCGTGCCCAGCCGATTTCGGATGCGCGACAAGATACCGCGCCTGTCCTGTCTTGAACCGCCAGATGGAGTCGTCCTTGTCCTTTGCATCGGCGTAGAGCGTGACGACTTGCTCCGCGCCGTATTTCTCGGACAGCATTTTCTGGACGGCTTCCACCTCTTGGTGAAACTGCACCCATACAATGACCGGCTGGCTGCCAAGCTCCTCAATGACATTTTCCAGCTCGCGCAGCTTGCTGGATTTGCCGATTTCCGCGACCTTGCCATCCGCCGCATAGAAAAAGCCGGAGGTGGCTTGACGCAGTTTCATAAGTTTTGCTAACGCGACCTGCGCGGTGATTTCCGTGCCGTTGATTTCGGCGACCAGATATTTCCGCATGTCCTCGTAGGCTTTGCGCTCTTCGGGGGATAAAACCACGTCGCGGATTTCGTCAATCTTTTCCGGCAGGTCCAGCGCGTCGTCTTTTTTTACCCAGCTTGCAAGCGGGCGGATGCGCTCCATAAGCCGCTGGCGGTTCTCGTCAGTGATTGCGTAACGCCAGCCGGAGCTGAGAATTTCGCGCATATACTCGCGGCTAAGGCTCTGCCCGGACAGCCGCATTCTTTGCCCGTTGCGCTCAAGATGGAAGTAGGTATTGCGAAAGGCGTAGAAGGACTTGTTGAGGTATTCCGGGCGCAGAAAATTAATCTGGCCCCATAGTTCCAGCTCGCTATTCGGCATAGGTGTGCCGGAAGAAACAATCCTGTGTTGAAAAAACGGCGCAAGCTCCAGCAATGTCTTGGTGGTGATACTTTTGTTGTTTTTAAGCCGCGAGCTTTCGTCCAAAACGCACATGAACGGTAGTGCTGTTATCAGTCGGCGGATTGCAGCCAGATACCGCTTGGATATCAATGCCTCATAATTGATAATCACGATATCCGGCACCGCCGCGCCCATTTCCTTGAACGGCACGGAAGTGAAGCCGGTGAATCGTTTTATATCCTCGCCCCATGCGGCGTTGACCAGCGATAACGGGCAGACAACCAAAAGCCGCAGTTGCGGATGGCGGATGCGGCGTTGCCGGAATATCTCAAGGCAAGTCCGCGTCTTGCCAAGGCCCGGCTCGTGGAACAGCGCGCAGTTGCCGCCAACCGTTTCCGCGAAGCTAACCGACTCGCGCTGATGCCGGTATAAAGGAATATCAGTCATGGCGCGGCTCCTTGGCGATGCGTTCCAGCGTAAAGCTGTCCTCGCCCAACAGTTTTATCATCAGGCCGGTGAAGACCTGCGCGACATGCTCGCCGACATCGCTGGACACATCTATCACGGCCTTGCCGTCCGCCGCCGTATAACCGGCGTGCAGCCGGACTTTTGCCTGTCCGTAGACGCATTCCGCAGTGACGATAGCCAGCGCGATGCGTTCCTCCAGCGTTTTCCTGCTGATGTGGTGTTTGAAACTGAATTTGCAGATTTCAGACATAAGCACCTCCACCACAAACAAACCGGAAACGCGGGAAAAGTGACCAAACCCGTAAAAAATCAAAGATAAGCATCGAATCCCTCCCGGCGGAAAAGCTCGCGCATACGCGCCACCTCATGCTGCAGTGTGGTGCGCGGCAATCCCAGAATTTGGGCGGCTTCTGCGATGCTGCGGCCTTCCATGAACAGCACGTTCAGGCGGAGTTGTAGCGAAGAGAATTTGCCGGTTTTTAGCGAAAGGTCTATCCGTAGGTCCTGTGGATGGATTGCGGAAGGCACGCGGCTGCGCCGCACAATCCTGTCGTCTCCCAAAATATCGCCAAACGTGACTTCTTCACCCTCGTGATTGAGTCCTACAGGAGTTTCCAACGAGTCCGTTATTGTTGCGCAGCGCTTTTTTGCGGAAGCCGTTTCGATTATTTGGCGAATGCGGTTATCAAGAATGCGGCTGAGGATTGTGCGGTCTGTGGCAGTGCGCTTGCTCCATTTGCTTGCTACATTGCGCTTGAGGTGTATTTCCAACAGCAATTCCTGTTCAATATCTGGCAGGTCGGCTGCCGTAAAACCGTATTTGCCGACCAGCCCTTTTGCTTTGCCTTGTGCCAGTTCTATTTCCCATTTGCTGAACCTGTTACTGCTTCCTGCCTTATAGGCTTTGTGCATGACGCCCTCCTGATGGCCGGGCGTCTATGCACCTCCTGTTGGCCTATTTTATGGGCGTCGCGCGCCTCTGTTTTCTGTCGATTACTGCTTATCGGAAACTATTTCTGCGGTCTGCGCAGAGTTCAATGCGCCGCAACGCGGACAGATGCTTGTTGCTTTGCCGTCTATCACATAGCGGTGCTTGTCCCCGATTTGAATGTGCAGTTGGTTTCCCTGCCGCTTTGCGAGCAGTTTGCCGCAAGCGTGGCAACGCCAGTCCGAAATGGCAGCGTTTTCGTTTTGCATGATTGCCTCCTTGGCATAAGTTGTGGGAGGGTCTTTGCCCTTCCAAAACTATTTTCGCAGTCGCGGTTTATCTGCCAAGGGAGCGCGGATTTATCCAAATTTATCCCGTCGGAGGAATGGACAAAAAACCGCCCGGATTTTAGGTCCGGGCGGTTGATTGCGTTAGTTGGTAGGGGGAGTCACTCGTTGTCAGGAGGGGCGAGCAGCAGGTATTTGAACTTGGCGGGCGGATTGAATTCATACAAGCCGTCGCCGACTGTATCCGTGGGATTGTTGGTCAGTTGCAAGACTTCCTTTACTGCAAGCGTACTGCACATATTCAGGAGCATGGTTTGCGCGCTTTTTTTCTCGCGCGAATCGCGGTCGCCTAAATACGGTCCCACCTTATACGGCGATAATGGCATGCGCGGTTGCCGCAGATACTCCGCAAGGAGCTTCAGACCAGTCGGCGATAAGACGCTTCGCCGTCCCTTATCTTTTTTCTGCGCCATGTGCGTAATCCGCTTGCCGGAGCGCCAAGCCTTGCAGCCCATAAGGTCTACAACCAGCGCATATTTCTTGGTTTCGCCGGACGCAATGGCCTTTTGATATTCTGCTTCCGATTGGCATGCAGCTTGCTTGCTCCCGCTGGTATATTTCAGGCAATAAGCGTCGGGGGCTGCTTTTTTAAGCTGGCCCAACGCCGTACCGAGAGCCGATTTGTCCAATGCCAGCAAGTCCAAGCCAAACGCCGCGCTGGCTGGGATATAGGCATAGCGTTCGCCATTATTTGGCTGGCTGTTGTCCAATGTAATATATAGCCAGTCGTCAGCTTCCACGGCGCGTGGCCTGTAGTCGTGCGCGTTTCCTTGTGCGTGAGCCGACACAATCGCCACGCCCGCTTTTCTATTTCCGGTTCTATGTATCCCGGCAAATAGAAAACCGGACTCGTGCCTCTGCGAGCTTTCTATAAGTCCGTTCGCGCTGGCCAGAGCGGCCACCCAAGCCTCGGGGGCGAATTTAACCCATTCCGCTTCTTCCGGAAGCAGTTTGACGTGTTTGCCATGCTCTAGACAGAACCCGGTAAAAGAGCCGTCGTTCTGTTTTGCAACCGCCACAAGACCGTCACCTTCATGTTCGCCAAGCGGACACGGCGCGGTATCGGGTTCGGTTTCCATAACCAGCACGCCTTTGTCAAAGAGCTTGTCTGCGGCAGTCTGGGGCAATAGCGCAGACAGCTCTTTACTGCGGAACTGGGCCGAAAAAGCCCTGTCAAGCCGTTGCAACAGCAACAGTGCGGTTTGCGTTGACATTGATAAACCCCCAGCGCATAAGAACTTCTTCGATATGCCGGTCGCGCGGCGTTTCGTCCAGCGTGTAGTAATGCGGTCTGGTCAGCATTACCGTTTTGCGTTTCTTGCGCCCGCCGCCTTTGAACTGAAACTGTATTGCCAGTGATTTGATATCCGCATCCTGTAACCGCACGCCTCCAGTCTGCAATTTGCCAATCACATCCTGCGTGCCTCCAATCGTGTCTTTGCAGGTGATTTGGTGCCGGAAGTTTTTATCGCCCGCATGCGTATAGTTCATGCCGACCACTTTCGCCCATTCAAACTCGTCCGTGGGCCGAACGGGGAAATTAAAGCCGGGGCGCAATAAAGGATTAAAACAGACGATTTCCTCCGCCTTGAAGTGGTCGCCGCGCTGATGCAGTATATTGGTGGCAAATAACGAAGCAATGGCCTCCGCTTTCCGCATGCCCTTGCCGCCCACTTTCAGCTTCAACAGGCCTTTTTCCGGGTAGTAGATAAGCACAAGCTCGTGAACGGGCCGACGGTCGCGCGTGCCAATGGTGGTTTCGGTTTTGAACTCATGTTCGGGTTTCATGAAATGCTCGTGCGGTACCACAAGCACCCATTTATCCTGCGTTTCCGGCAGACTTTCAATTTTTAGGCGCGGCCCTTCGCCGCCCCGGCGCAATATCTCGCGCAGGCTGGTTTTGAACTTCTCAAAGTCTGCAGAGCTGGGGGAACAGGGAGTATTCGGGCGGCCTATCAGCACTTTCAGGTTGTCGTTCTTTTCCACAATGAAGCAGTCGTATATTGAAGCAAAGCGAGTCGGATGGTTAAGCCAAAGCAATAAGGCAAGTTTGTGCAGATTGAGGTCCTTATAATCGCTAATCCCAGCTTCCTGCGCGGCGGCATATAAATAGGTGCGCCCATCTTCGCAGGAAATGTCGTTCATACAACAAAGCGCATCATCTATGGATTCGCGCTTGGCATGGACAAACAGTTGCCATGCGTCGTAAATATCGTCGTTTTTTGGCTTTTCTTTCAATCCCAACTGCTGCCATGCGCCAAACTTATCAAAGAACTGTTTGAACAGTTCAGGCGCGTTCACGCTGCGGAAAAACCCAGCGGTAAGTCTTTTGTGTTCTTTCATCATCGTAGTAACCTCCGCCCTCATGGGGCTGTAAGATACCGCCAGAAGGCGGCTTTTTCTTGCCCGTTGATTTTTTATGCAACACGACGGGCAAAAAAATTTTGTCCGCTACAAGCCTAAGGTCATCTGCCCTTTTGCTTCATCGGCAGAGCCATATAGCTTTTTATCTTCTCCGACGCTCAACAAGTCTAGTTGTTTCAATCGCACCGTAAGCGCGGTGATGGTTACGCCAAACCGCTCCGCCAACTGGTAGAGATTGCGCCATTGTGTCCGGTCAATTTTGAGCGCTTCGGCGCGTAAAAGGTCAGCAGGCATTAACAGCGCAGCCGAGAATCTGTTTACTACCCGCGCTTCATCTGGCGGGTCTGTGCGGGATTGCCGTTCCGCGACAGCGCGAACGCCCTCTTCTGTTTGGATAAGAGCCTTTATGATTTCCGCCAGGCCGCGCCCTGTTTCCCGATGTAGGACCGGCCCCGTGGCATCTATGCCCGGCAATAAGGACCCAAAACTGTGTTTACCGACGAATAACTCCCAATGGCCCAATTCGTGGCCGATTGTAAATCGTTCCAAGCCGGGTTTTTCGTTAAAAAGTTTTTGACGATTTTCGTTCAGCACGATAAGTTTGTCTTCGGGCATTAATCCGCCCAATATAACCTCGCCGGGCAACTCTTGAATTGGCTCCCACAGCAGATTCAACCCCATGACTTTTTCAGCCATCAGTTCAACGGGAATAGGCGCGGACAATGGTTTGCCTAGCGACAGTGACAAGGTCTGTAACTTTTCGTCGGCGATGCGTTCTATTTCCGCGTTGCGGTAAAATTTCATTTTGCTTTTCCTTTCTCTACAGACTCAAGCAATTTTTCCCATTCTTTGTCGCTCAAGTTCGGCGCGTGGCGGCAGATAAACTGCCGCGCGGCTTCGGACGTGCCAATCTTTTCCTTCAATGCCTGCGGGATTTCGCCCGCCAAGCTCAACAGTTCATTAATATCGGCTTCCAAAATCTTAGCCAAACGCGCGATAACATCCGTGCGCGGCGGCGACATTTTGCCATTCTCAATCTTGCTTAGATAGGTAAAATCCATCTCTGCCTTTTTCGCCAAGTCGCGTTGCGAAAGATTTTTATCTTGCCGCAGTTGTTGTAATCGTCTTCCAAACGTCAATTCAGGGCTCATATACAGAGTATAGCAGATGTTGCATAAAAAATCAACATACCGACGGCGGCTGGTCACTTTTTGGGCCTTTCCGGTTTGTTTATGGTATGCAGACTATTCCTTATATCACTATAACCCCGGAAGAACGTGCTGACGCTTTGGCGAAGGCTTTCGCCGAAGTGTTTTTATTCCTAGCTGAGCAGGGATTGCTGGGCGAGTTCCAGGATTCTCTACCACCTGAAGCGGGTTCAGATACGCCTTGATGTTCGGAGACGAAGACTATACCATTCAGGTGCGGAGGATAATTCTATGACGGCGGAAGCCACAAAGACAAAATTGATAGCTATTTACACGCGCAAGTCCAACGACGAGAATCTTGGCAATAATGTCACCTCACTGGATTCGCAAAAGTCCTGCTGCCGGAGCTATATCAATATCCAGCAGGCTAACGGCTGGCAGGAGTATCCCGAAGTGTTTGACGATGCGGCGGAATCCGGCAAAAGCCTGCAACGACCCGCGATAAAGCGGCTTTTGAAGTGCATAGCCGAAGGCAAGGTGGACGGCATTATCGTATACAAACTGGACCGGCTGACGCGCAACAGCAAGGATTTCCACTATCTGCTGGAGCTTTTTGAAAAGCACAATGTGGCGTTCATATCGGCGACAGAAAGCATAGACACCAAAAGTCCGCAGGGACGGCTTATGACGGCGATTATGGTGCAATTCGCCCAGTATGACCGCGAGTTGGACCAAGAGCGTTCCAAAGATTTCCATTTATCACGAGCCAAGAAGGGATTATGGTGCGGTGGCTTGCCGCCTTTAGGCTATGACAGCAAAGACAAGCTACTGGTTATCAACGAAAAGGAGGCCGAGCTTGTCCGGCGCATTGTCGGGCTTTATCTGCAACACCAGTCCACCATAAAAGTAGCCGAAGAACTAAACCGGCTAGGTTTCCGGCGCAAGACATACATGACGCAAAAGGGTAAGCCCTATGGCGGACAGCCTTTTGACATGGACAGCGTGTTGCGGGTGCTTCAGCGCAAGGTTTATATAGGCTTTGTCCGCAACGAGCGCACCAAACAAGAGTTCCCCGGACAGCACACGCCGATTATAGAACCTGCGGTATTTGAGCAGGTTCAGCAATTGCTGGCTTCAAGGAACCATCGCGGGGGCGAAGTGCATTATGCCGCCAACAAATACGGCTTCCTGCTTAAAGGGCTGATACGCTGCGGCGAATGCGGCAACGCGATAACGCCGTATGTCCGGCCCAAGAAGGGCAAGGTTTATCTGTATTATCGTTGTCTTGAGCAGAATACCGGACAAGGTAAGAAATGCGCGTTTACGAGCATCGGGGCGCGTAAGCTGGAAGAGTTTATCGTTGAGAAGCTGGCGGCATTGGGCTGGGACAGGCTGTTTCTGGAGAAGGTACTGACCAAGGCGCAGAAGCTGGCGAAGCAGAGCATCGGCCCGTTTGAAGCCGAGAAACGGCAGTTGCACGAACAGTATCAACGACTTGAAAAACAAATTCAGGCCCTTTTAAGCGTTGTTAAGTCCGGCGGCGCGTCAAAAGAAGCGGCGGAGGAGTTGTCGAAGCTGGAAGCCGCAAAAACGGAAATTACCGCCAGAATCGCGCAGTTGGAAGCCATAATTGCCCATCGGAAGCAGGCAGTTTACGATGTGGACGCAGTGCAAGGCGTGTTCAAACGCTTCGCATTATTCATAAACCGGATTCCGGTGGAAATGAAGGTGCAAATTATCCGGCTGATGGTGGAGCAGGTTATCGTATCCAACAGCCAGATTGAGGTGCGGTTGCACGAGCTTCCCGTCGGAGTTTTAGAAAAAGCATTGGATAAGCGGGTAGTATTTGGCGGAGGTCGTCTTATTGGACAACAGGGGGCAAAAACCACTCTAAACAAAAACTGCCACCGAAGTTCGGTAGCAGAATTTGGTCAAGAGTGGCGGGGCTGGCACGACGCAAACACCAAAAATCCATTCGCTTCCGACGACACAAAACAACATTTCCCCTATAGCGAAACGCCATTCACACCTGCATTCAGCCTGCTTTGCGACATCCAAACCGTCCACATCGCCAACGGCGAAAAGCTGCTTGAGGAAACAGACGACGCATTCAATTTGCCAGTAAACGCATACTCCATCGCAAAAGTTCAAATCCCGCCGTCTTACAGAACGACGGGATACCTACCGGCTTTTTGAACACAAAGATCTGCCCGCTCATCGCCTTTCCCCACCTGCGCTATTGATGAAATCCATTGGCGTGCCGGTAACCGGCCATGCGCAACAAAGTTCAAATCCCATCGTTCTTGAACGGCGGGTTACCACTGGCTATTTCGTAGTTTTAGGGCTGGAATCCGATAACTTTTTTGCTGTCCTTGTCGGGAGGCGACATCAGTTGCCTGATGGCTTCAAATATGGACTGGATTTGCTCGTCATGGTGAACAATTTTCCGTTCCAGTTCCTGAAATTTTTTGGCAAGTTCCTTATGCAATGCCAGCGTTTCCCGCAGCTTCACAAAAGTTCGCATAATCGCGATATTAACCTGCACCGCACGGTTGCTATTGATCACCCCGGACAACATGGCAACGCCCTGTTCGGTAAAAGCGAATGGCAAATATCTCTGCCCACCCCATTTTGAGGTGCCAATTTGGCACCTCAAGTTTTGCAATTCCCTAGAGGATAACTGGAACATGAAATCTGATGGAAAGCGGCTGATGTTCCGTCTGACAACTCGTTTGAGAGCCTTTGTTTCCACGTCGTAAAGCGCTGCCAAATCAAAATCTAAAATAACCCTATGCCCGCGAATCAGATAAATCCGCTGTTCTACAGGCTCAAGAGAAATCAGCGCTTTCATGGCTATATTACACCTAAAAAACTCGGCTTGGCCTCAGACCGGATTCATCTAAACCGACCATATCGCCAACGCGAAAAGCTGCTTGAGGAAACAGACGACGCATTCAATTTGCCCACAAATGCATACCCCATCGCAAAAGTTAAAATCCCACGTTCTTGAATGACGGGATTATCACCGTTTTGAGCATGAGAAACCTATTTATGATTTGCGGCGTTTTGCGGGGAACAATTCTTTGCGGTATTGGGCGATGGAGCGGCGGGAAAGTTTTACGTTATGGCGGGATTCCATTTCCTTGCGTAACTGCTCGTCGGTACAATCGGGGGTTGCCTCAATGATTTGGTAAAGCAATTCCCGGTTTACCTGTTTGGCGCTGGGGATAAGCGCGGAAAGCGGGGCTTCCAATCCCCACGCCAGTTGCACGGACTTATTGGAAACCAGGCGGTTCAGCACGCTGGCGTCAACGCCTATTTCGCGGGATAATTCGCGCTGCGTCAGCGGCTTGCGTTTTGACGGCTCGCCGGAAACGAGATAGGCTTCCTGCTCTTTAAGCAAGATTTCCAAAAGGCGGTAAAGCGTGGTTTTACGCCGCTCTAGAAATTCCAGCCTACTGATGATGGATTTTGCCTTATCGGCTTCATCTGCGGACACCGCATGTAAATATTCAGCTAGCTTTTGTTGGTTCACCGCATATTGCCCTTTCCAGATTTCGCGGTGGAAAAATGACAGGACGGGTTTGCCGTTTTCAATGCTGATACCGGCGACCACGCTCAAGACTTGTTCCGGTTGTGCTGATGGCTCGTTGCCGGGTCGCTCAAACTCGGACTGGATATAAACCTTATCCACAAAGTCGCGTAGTTTGCGGATTTCGTCCAACGTCAAATCGCATTCCTCGACAACTGCAACTTCGGATGCCTCGGATTTCAAAAACCAAGTCTCGAACTTTTCCTGTCCCACACGCTGGATAAGCTTAACCAAATCGCCGTTGCCATCTATCAATCCGCCAATCCCGCTGACGGAACGTTTCACGTCATACCCGGCGAATTGCTTCGTCGCAAACCGCGCGCGCGGGAATTCCGACAGGCGGATAATCCCTGCTGTTTTCAAAAGCGAAAACAGTCGGGAGTTTTCAACCTCGGCCAGAACGGCGGCAAACTTTGCCTCCGAAAGCCTCATCAAGCTGCTGATCTTTATGCCCTGTAAAGTCCGTGTGTATGATTTTCCTGAAGCGCGTATTGAAATATCCATAAGAAATCCCGTATTCCACGGCGCTATTTATGAGCCATTCTGCGGGTTTTAAGCAACTGAATTGTAAAATCCAACACGGGATCGCTGCTGGACTTGAATTCACCTAAAATTTTATCCGTTACTGGAATGTCAGGCAATACGCCATGTGTGTCATCGCCAGGTCTGGGTTTTGGAGGATAGAATTTTTTGTATGAAACACCAAAACGTATCCAACTATTGTTAAGCCTCCGGGATATAACATCCCCGAAAGACGCGGCCACGCCGCCGGTTTCGTAGCCAATTATATCCCCCAGCGAGTAATCGCGAAAAATTGTTGCGAAATCAGTGGCGGATGAAAATGTCCCGTTGTCTATTAAAAGATATGTCTTCCCTTTGAAAAACGCATCGGGAATTTTGGGGGAGACCCCGCTTTCCTCGTCGTCGTTGTCATTCTTGCTGTCAGTAACCAGGCCGATCATTTGCTTGTATTTCCCGTAATACCCATACTGCTCTATAGCTTGTTGCGATATTTTCACTTGCGCGCCGGAAAACGCGCGCAATTTTTCAGGTGATATGTATTTGAGAATAAATATTCCCATGTCAGAACTGCCGCCGCCGTTGTTGCGAATGTCAATAATCAATTCTTTCGAGCCGTTGTTCTTTATATCCCGGAATATGCGGTCTATGGTTTGCATTTCCGCGTCAGTATAGTCAAATGACGGGTATATGAAATGCGCTATTTTCCCGCCGTCCAGAAATTCCACGCGGGTATTGGAATGATCAGATGGATTGCGTGAAGCCGAATACAGCAATCCAAAAGCTTTCGCGTCAATTGTATGCGCCGTCTTTTTGATGAGTTTGCCATCCGCGTTATCCACCGTTATTTCAAACTCATTCGTATCGGCCAACAATCGCGAAAATGCCCACCAAAAATCCTGGGCATCCTGAAAACGGCTGGCGCGAAAAGACAGGGTTTCAGCCGAACAACGGTCCAGAATTGGCGTTATAAATCCAGCGAAAGGAATATTATTGACGGCAACCAGCGCGCGGCCTGTTATTGTTTTGTCCGCAGCTTCGGAAACCATAAATTTACCGTTGACAAACCGGGTTACAAACGGCGGGAATATTTTTTCGCCTCCCGCCAATTTTTCCGCTGAACCGAACATGCCCAATGCCTGCAGCGACGTGTGACCGTCCTTGAATTGCGCGGCGGCGTAATAAAGAATGTATGCCAGGTCTTTCACGCTTATAGTTCCGGTACCCCCGCCCTTTTTCGCTATTTCGTCAGCGGTTTGGCGCTTCAGCTTCAAATAGTTATCGGCTGAGATATTGGCCAGCAGATTTGGATGAATGCTTTCCAAATCGCTGAAAAACTGGTTCATATCCTCGCCAGCTTCGGACACGGAGACAGCGTTTTTTGAGAAATTGTATAAGTCGTCGTAAGAACCCCGCATCATCAGTTTGTCGCCGTCGAAGAGTAGATATGAATAATTATTTTCCTGCGGCAATTTATCCATGCCAATTAATTGCGCATTGGATTTTGCGGCGTACACCGTCGCATAACCGTTGTACATTTCCTCTTTCCATGCAAAAATCAGACGCGGGTTGGCGCATTGATAAATCTCCCCGCCGATCGAAACGCTGGAACTGTATACATGCAGATTCAAAGAATCGCCCATCTGATTAAGAAACTGTGATTTTTCGCCGAACACCGAATAAAGCACGAAATTATTACGGCTTCTCTCCTGAATCATGGAGGTGTGCGCCGTTTCTCCGGCGACAAGTTCCGCTTTGGGCCAATTCTCTTTCCACAAGGAGCTTATATAGGCCGCAGTTTTATCCTTAGCGGAATCTGCGGAAAGCTCGTATATCACACGGAATATGTTTTTGTCTGTATCATTGATTCGCAACACTTCGGCATGCGCTGTTGCGGAAACCGCAAAAATTGCCAGTCCTATTACAAGTTTATCCATAATGTCTCCTCTGATTGTTTCGTGTCATATTCTATATGTGGAGCGCGCTTTCCGCTTCCAGAATCCGTCGCTTGGACAGATATAAAACATACAGGGCCAGCCAGATGCAAATCATAATCCCGTATTCAACAGAATATCGCCGGAGCATGTCCGGCGAATGCGCAAGATTTGCCGCTTTTGCTATCGCCCACTGAAGGAAGGGAACGCCCAATAGCGCGATGTTGGCAAATCGCCGGTCCTTAACCGCCAAGACGCAGAGTGTGAAAAAAAGCGAAAATATAATCGTCAATACCGACAGCCGCGCCAGCATAAGAAAGCCGGCGGCATTAATAAACATCGCAAAAAAAACAGGTTTTAAGACGGCTAGTTCGGCAAATACAATTGCAATTGTTACGGCAAACACCGCTATCGCAATGCCCAGCGCCTTGCCCAAAACCAACTGATGTCCGGTGGCCGGAGAACATAAAAATTCAGACACTATGTTATTCCTCTTGTCCTCGGTAAATATCTGCGTAGCGCATTGATATATGGAAATCAGCAATAATAATGTCAATAAGCCGGGCATCATCCCGGCAAAATCAAGGGCGAGACTGGCCGCGCTCATTTCTTCAGCATGCAAATCTGTCAGCCATATTGCCGGCCATACCGGCAATGCTGCCACAACATAGATAAACGGTATTTTAAGCGTGGCGAACGAAGCTTGCCGCATAAAGAAAAGAAAATTGTTTCTCCCGTATTTTGCGGAGTCGTTAGTTCGCAATGCATTCCGGGGAAAAAGCGCTTGCCACAATTTAACTGCGGGGTTTTCAGCAAATGCGGACAAATTGCGACGACAATATGCGCTGGCCTTTGACATCCGGGCAGTTCCCTTGTCTTCCCTAACAATTTCTTCTTTCTCAATTTTTCGGCTTGCAAATTTGAATGACGCAATGAAAACTGCCAACAAAATCACGGATAGCGCCGCCAATTGCGGCGCGGAAATCCGCATATCTACCCTCAGCGTGTTGCATAACGCCAGAAAAATTATCAGCGCCATGATGCATAGGGCGATGTAACCGTTTAGCTGCTCCCCGCTATCCATATTTAAAGCCAGCCTTGCCAGCACAAACAACAGCGCCATGCCAAGAGAAAAACAACCCGCCAAGGCCAATCCTGTTTGCATTGCCATGGGGAGATGCATATAGCGCATAGCGATAAGAAAATGCATAACAAGGTTCACAGTATTAAACAGCGCGCAAGCCAGTATGCCGGTGTTCATAAATTCCGCAACCGGCATTGGCGAGACAAGCAGAGCATCCATCGTCCTGCTGATTTTAGGTTTTGTGAAAATATAGGAAGCCGAGACAATGGTCATCATCAGCCAGAAAGCTGTGCCGCTAAACAATACGTAAGAATTCCAGAAATCCTGTTTTTTGCCCGCGCCAATCAACACCAAAAATGAAAGAGCAATAAACATCGCGGCATGAAACCCAATCGCCTGAAACCAACTAACCGGATTAGCGAAAAGTTCCTCCAACTCGCTTTTCAGCAAAGCTCGGTTAATCATTCACGCCTCAAGGATTCAAAATATATCTGCTCAAGATTCATCGCGCTATGGAACTCAAGTATCTCAATGTTTTCCTTGGCAAATTCAGCAACTACGCGCGCCAATTTCACCGGCGTTGTGGCGGAGAGATTTATTCTGCTGGCATCTGTCTCGGAGACAGCGCACGCGAGGACGGAACGCAGTTTTTCAAGAACTTCCGGCGATACCGGCTTATCCGGCACCAGTGTATAACTAAACACGGAACGGGCATTCTGCAATTCCGCCAAAGTCCCTTTTTGTTTTATCCGGCCCTTTTCCAGGATAATTATATTATCGGCAAGCTGTTCCACCTCGTTAAGGTCATGCGATGCCAGAAAGAATGAGACGCCCTGTTCTTTTGCCAATTCGCGCACCGTCTCGCGCATTAAAACACGCGCGGCGGGGTCCAATCCTGTCATCGGCTCGTCCAGAAAAATGAGTTTTGGCTTATGCAGCATCGCGCGAACAAGGGCCAGTTTCTGGCGCATGCCCTTGGAGAATGTTTGCACCCTATCATTTCTGACATGATGGAGGGCCATTTTCTTGAGCAGTTCTTCGGCGCGGGAAGAGAACTCAGCGCCGCAGACGCCATACAATTCCCCGAATAAAGCAAGATTTTTCAACGCGGACAAATTGGGATAAAACCCCGGATTGTCCAGGCATACGCCCAGTTGTCCGCGCAAAGCATCAAAATCTCCCGCATAAGTGTCATATCTTTTGCCAAAGTATTTTATCTCGCCGCTGTCGCTTTTAAGCAAACCAAGCAGAGTCCTGATGGTAGTGGTTTTTCCTGCGCCGTTATGTCCGATATAGGCCAGCACTTCGCCGGAGGCTATGGAAAAACTCAGGTTTTCCACCCCGGCCTGCGGCGTATATTTTTTTGTAAGATTTGCCACTTCCAGCGCTTTAATCATACCCACATCCTGTGTCTATATTCTGTTATTCTGCGACGTTTCCGCTGTTGCTACTTTACCATAGTATCAGTTCTCTTGCGCATGAAACACCTGTAGCGTTTTGGGAATATGCAACAATACGGATGCGGGGTTGATTTTATCTCATTTGAAACACCTTGGGGTTGGCAATCGTCGGCTTGGGGTGGGACTTCATGAACATGCTCAAAAGCTGCGGTGCAGGCGGTGGATGACAAAAGTGCAAACAGGTGTAATTGCTCAACCTCACCCTGCGATTTTGCGAAATCCGATTTGCTCATCGCGGACAACAGGCCGATTTTTATGGATTTTATTGCGATACCCGGAAACCTATCGGTTGTTCAATAGATTCCACAGCTCGCCGAACAAACCCAGCCGGGTTTGGCCGCATAAGGCGGACCGGAAGCGGGAGGGTTTGCGGCGCAAACAGCGTCGTAACAGATGCCTTCCGAACACCTGATTTTATCCCCCGGCGCGGAAGCATTGTCGCTTAGCGGGAAAATCGCTTTCAGCACCTCTTTGATTTTGGTTTCCTTCATTTTCTTGCGCAGTCCGCCGATATAGGCGGATACAAGCGTGCAATTCTTCACCATCAGATTGTCCAGAAATTCCGGCTGCAATTTTTCCGGCACGTCTTTAACCAGTTTATTTAGGGCTATAATATCAAAACGGCGCTTGGGCGGCATTGGTCTGTCCAAAGGGGTTTGGGCGATTGTGCGGATTATATCGTCAACCGCGTCCATGCTTTGCGTTCGCTTCAGTTCCGCCGTGCCCAGGGTAACAATGCGCCCGTCTTCAATCCATAGATTTCCGACAAATTCCCGCCTGTCCTGAGGCGGAATGTCTTTGAGGACATCCTTCATAACCATAAACGGGAATGTCTTGCCGCTGTCCGAAGCGGATATGCCGCAGACGCTTGTCAGGAAAACAGCCAGTATTGCGAGAGTCGTTTTCATTTTGCCTCAGCTTCCGGCGGCAGAAAAGCATGCAGGTTTTTGCGGAAATCCTCTTTGCCGTCATTGCCCCAGCCATCCATGCGGGTCACTATTTTTCCATCGCGGATGAAATGGAAATAAGGCGAAGAATCCAACGTAAAACCGGGGAAATACTTTTTGCCGGCGGTGAGATAGACCTCCGGGAACTTGAAATAGTCACGCCACATCGCCACGCCGACTGAATCGAATTTGTCGGTTATGATTATGCCGTATTTGCGAAACGCAGGTCCCAGTTCCGGGTCCGCCAGCAGTTCGGACATGGCTTTTTCTCCGACGGAGCATCCAGTAAGCATGGCCATCACTATTATGGGACCATTCTCCAGCGGCAGGGTTTTGATTTGAACTTTTTTCCCGCCGTCGGACACATCGTAAACGCGCCATAATCCCGCTGCGGGCGCCGTTGACGGAATGATTTCCGGGACGCAGGGCAGCTTGAATTCGGGGAAACGATTCTTGAGCGCCGCAGCTTTGTCAAACGAGCGTTGTCTGACATAGCCCACAATCATGTCCCTTATATCATGGTCAAGGAATTTGCCGCGGCGGATTTTTTCGGCAAGAACACACTCCTGCATTTTGACAAGAGCGGCATTGTCCCGCAAATGAAAAGCGCCATCGTTGAGGGCTTCGAAAAGAATGGTTAAGGTCCTGTCTGAATAGGTTTGCAGACGATCCGCGGTAAAATCCGCAGACTTGTATCGGGACGCCAAATCCGCCATTTTGGCGGGATTATAGTCAACGGGCGTGTTCATGCCAATTATCGCCCCGCTGGTTTTGTTTACGCGGCTCTCCGGTCCCGCGCAGCCGGAAAACGCCGCAATCAGGGCAATGGCAGGCACAATTCCGATTTTTGCGTTCACGTGAGACAACTCCTTCGGGGAGGCGTTTTCAAAACGCCCCCCCGGCAGAAACAGCGTATCTAACAGGGAGCAACGCAACGTTGCCCGGGCCAGTCATGGCATGAATTATGATGATAGTCGCCATAACAGGCGGCTTCAAAGCATACGCCGTCGCCGCATAACATTTTGGAATCATGCGCCGGCGTTGTGCCATTGAGTTGCAGGAGCGGTCTCACCATTGCGTCTATAGCGGCGTCATCATTCATCAGTTTTCTCAATCCGACAACGGAATAGGAAACAATGGCGTCGCCTTTGAAGGTCAGGTTTTCAATGAATTCATCGCGCACCTCTTCCGGCACATCTTTTAGCGCGTCGGCTATGCGGATAGGCAGTTTAGCCGCATTAAGTTTTACGCTTTCCGTCGGTTTGAGCGATTGAAGGATGGCGAAAATCTGTTTATCTTCCATCGTTCGCTTGAGGGGAGCCACATCCGGCGTTACAAGATGCCCGTCCTCCATGATAAGCCCGTTGAGGAACTCCGCGCGGTCTTGCGCCGGGATGCCTTTTAGCAAATTTTTAAGGGTTGCAAGGCGTCTTGCCGCTTTATTTGAAGCATTTGGTTTCTCGGACACCGCAACCGACGCAACCGCCGGTTCATCTGCCGCCGGGATGGCGGCTAGAACCGCCTGAGCATTAGCCCTTGCATAGGCAGTGACTTGATTGAAAGCCCTGCTTTGGTTTTCAGCGTGGCTGACGCCTATAAACAATGCGGTCATAGAACAGCCCAGTATAGCATTTGTGACTTTTTTCATACTTATTCCTTCTCCCTGATTCTGTTTCATGGTACGAGGTCCTGTCTCGTATGCGCCGAAAATCCCTTTCAGTATTCGGCGGGGCTCTTTGTCCGACACAATTGCAGAAGCAATTTTTGTGCCATACTGCGGAATGCGCGGTTAATTTTGCAATTCACGCCGGGGAATGGCAGTTTCTCGGTTTTTGCGCGCAATGAATATTATTAAAATCCTGTTGCACATGAAACATCTGTAGCGTTTTGGGAATATGCTACAATACGAATGTGGGGTTGGGTTTATTTCATTTGAAATACTTTGAGGTTGGCGGTCGCCGGCTTGGGGGGACTTTATGAACACGCTCAAAATACTGGTGGTTGACGACGACAAGCTTGAGCAGAAAGTCATGCTCAAAAGCCTTGCGGGGCAGGAAGTGGATGTCGCCGATGATTACCGTTCCGCTTTGCGCAAACTCAACGCCGGACATTATGACATCTGCTTTTTTGATTTGCTGCTCGGCAAAAATGACAATTACTCCGGGCTGAAACTTATTCCCGCCGCTGTTGAAAAAGGCGCTTATCCCGTCGTGATGTCCAGTTGCGAGACCGAGGAAACCATCAACCGGGCCTACGCGCTGGGCTGCCGCGATTTTTATGTGAAAGGCAACGAGGACTCTAATATCGCCGCCGTTATCGCGCGGTATCTGCGCGGAGGCGCGGGCAGCGCGCAGGATATTTTTTCATCCGGATTTATCACCGACGACCCGTCCACCCGCTCTATGATAATCGAAGCGCTCAAATACGCGCCCGCCGCTTTGCCGATTCTGCTGCTCGGCCCGTCGGGAACCGGCAAAACCACACTGGCGAAAATCATCCACGATAATTCCGGCAGACAGGGCGATTTTGTCGCAATCAACTGCTCGGCTTACAGCGAGGATTTGCTGGAAGCCGAACTGTTCGGCTACAAAAAAGGCGCGTTCACCGGCGCGCATGACAACCGCAAAGGCAGGCTGCTGCAGGCCGACAAAGGCACATTGTTCCTGGACGAAATCGGCGCGATGAGCCAGTCCATGCAGACCAAGCTTCTCAAGGCCATTGAGGAGAAATGTTTTTACCCCGTCGGCTCGGACAGGCCGGAATACTCGGATTTCCGCGTAATCAGCGCGACATTGGAGGATATGCAGCAATTGCTGGCGCAGAAAAAGCTGCGCTTTGATTTCTTCCAGCGCGTGCATGGAATGACGATTACGTTGAAACCGCTTGAGCAGCGGAAATGCGATGTTTTCCCGTTGATAAACGCATTCTGCAAAACCGGCAAGCGATTGGCTTTTGACGACGATGCGAAGCAGTATCTGCTCCGGCATAACTGGCCGGGCAACACGCGCGAGGTGAAGCGGTTTGTAGAGCTTGTCTCGGCGGGCGGCGAAGGCAGGATAACAAAAGAAACCGCGCACCGGCACATAAAGCAGGTCGTGAGCGAAACGCAGCAGCCCGCCGGCGATTTTCTGACGCAGCAGCAATATGATTTTGCGCTCAAACACGGGCTGAATGAGGCGCTGGACCGCTTCGCATACGAGGCCATAAAGCGGAATTTAGACGAGAACAAAGGCAAAAAGGTGCGGACGCGCGGCGATTTGAAAATCGCCACGCGGCTGTTGTATTCCATGCTCAGGAAATACGGGGGCAAATGATATGGCCGGAACGACTGACATATATCACGGATTGGAATCCAAAGCCGCAAGCCTAAAAAGCGCGGTGAGATTGTTGAGGGACTGCCCGCCGGAAGAAAAGCGCGAGATGATCGCGCTTATGCGCGAGGCGGCGCAGGATATTCAGCGCTATCTGGCGGAACTGGAAAAGATACTCAGCGCGTAATCGTGTTCCGGTCAGAACCGTTCCTTCAGCCACACAACTTTTGCCGGAGCGGGTTTCGCCTGATCGGCGGCGCAAGCTGCGGAAACCACCGCGACAACCGCGCGTCCAAAGTTCACCAATTTCCCCGCCAACCGCGCCGCTATATGGTTTTTGCCAAACATAATCCAAGCCTCCTGTGTGTAATGCGGTTCGCAAAACCATGACTTGAGAATGGTTTTGCCTCCGCATATGCACTAGGGCAATTTCTATGCCAGGAAGTTTTCCGCAGGGGGGGATTCAGGCTATTGCCACGGCGGTTCTTTGCTTTGCACGTTTTTTAGGAAGGTCAGGCGCGCGAATTTATCCGGCGGATGGCCGGTTTCCATGAACAGGTTTGTAAAACCTTTATCGTGCAGGGTTTGGGCGATGTCCTCGCCTTTAACATTGTCGCCGAGTTCGGAATCAATGTAAATCGGAATAGCCAAATCCAACATAGCGTAGTCGGCCATTAGCCCGTCAGGATTTTTGTAAGTCTTCAGAGTTATCCCGTTGGCTTTCGCCGCCATTTTCCAAGTCATGTGGACAAGCGGGTCGTCGTCAACCAAAACAGCGGTTTTCCCGACGGCAGTGGCAGATTGCGTTTCTGGCATAACGGGTTTTTGCTCAGTTGCCACTATTGAAATCGGGACAAGGGCGGACAACCCCTTTGGAATCAGCCGGATTTTGAGACGGGCGCATTCTTCCATAATGCGCGGCTCGTCGTAGCGGCTGGTTACCAAAGTAACCTGCGAACCCAAACCGAGTTCATCGGCAAGACTCAATCCGGTTTCCGCAAAGCCAAGCAATTCATAGTCAAACAGATACGCCGCATTGCCAGCTTTCGGATTGGTTTTGACAAATGCGCGAATCTCGTCCGGCGTGCTGAAATGAAATTCCTCGATTCCATTCGCGCGGGCTTGCGCCGATTCCAGCCGCCCTTTCCAAATTTGATGAATGCTGGCATCGTCATCAAGAATCACGACGGCGGATTGAGTGGAAAGCGTAAGCACGGACACAAACCAATCCGGCGGCGGAGCCAGAGGCAACGTTACGGTTACAGTTGTCCCCTTGCCGATTTCAGACGCTATTTCCAACCCGCCGCCCCAGCCTTCAGCCGATTGCTTTGCATGGAAAATCCCAAGCCCGGAGCCGCCCTTCTTGCCATGAGTTTCGCCGCGCTGTCCCAACTTTGCGAGAATTCCCGGCGGTATGCCCTTGCCGTTATCAGACACGCTCACGGATATTTTGCCGCCCGATTGCGCCAGCCGAACCGACACCCGCCCCTTGTCATCCAACACTTCAACAGCGTTGTTGATCAAATTGGAAATCAGACGCTTGAACTCCGTCGGCTGAACGCTTGCGAATAAACCGTAAGAGGCAGTGTCCACCCCGCCGTCAATCTCAATCCCGATTTTGGACCGGAACTGCAACCGCTTCTCGGTAATAAGCGGCTCAATCAAACTCGACAAAAGCTGCGCGGAAGGCGACTCCGCCGATGATGAATCCGCCTCGCCGATTTGCCCGTCCGGACTTTTCATGGCGCGGTTCTGTTCGATGAGATTGTTGGCGATGTCATGTATGCGCGAGGACGCGGCGCGTATGATTATACGCTCATCCTCCGGAATATGCGCCGATCCCTTAACCGCCATATCCAAAGCCGCCAGCGGCGACCGTATATCATGCGCCACCTGCGCGGCGGTCTCCGCAATCGCGGTTTCTTTTGCGTGGGCCGCAATTATTTTCTGATACTCCTCTAATCTGGAGTGATAGATGGCCAGCTTGTCCACCAGAGTGTTTATTTCCATGGTTGTTGTAGGTTGAAAACGGAAATCGTCGGAAGGTTTCATTGAGGAAATATAATCTATGAGAGCTTCCAGCGGCTGCGTTACAAACCTTGTCAGATAGACAATCAAAAAAACGGATACAAAACCTGAAAATAACGAAGCTAAAATTATCCAATTTGTGATACTGTCAGCATTTTTTTCAACGTCATTTTGTGGAACAAAAACACATTGGGCAATGCTCGCTTCTTTAACAAAACACGCTCCGACATGCTCAACTCCGTTAAATTCGGCTCTGAGAGTGCTTCTGTTAATCTCGTGGAGATTCAACGCAATACTTTTGAGCGCTTGTTTACTTATCGAGGCGGGTGATTCTGAAATAATATTTCCGCTCGCCGTGTCGAAAGTGATGCCTGTTGTTCTTGGCGGCACTAAACCATTAGAGTATTGATCCAGCTTCTCGTTTAGCGCATTGTTCAAGTATTTTCTGTTTAACAGATTAACGGTGAAAACGATGACCATCACCGGAATAAGCGATGCAAGAACTAACGTGGCCAAAAGTTTATTGTAAAGTTTCATCAGCTCTATTCCCGTGATGCGTCTTTATGAGAATGCCCATTACGGCAAAACTGATTAAAAAGCCTATTATCATCTCGTAAATACCGGTTCTGGCGGCAAAGAAAATATTCCAGAGAATTGATGAAAGTGCACCCGAAACCAGGCCCGCTATGGCGATGTTTGCCGAGATACGTCTGTTGGTCAGCCCCATAATAATTAGCGGATTGAATGATGAGGCAAGAGTAGACCATGCGAGCAGAACCATCCAAAACACAAAACGATTATCTCCTATACCTGTCAGTATAGCCATCGCGGTGATAACTATCATGGTCATTTTGGAAAAACGAATCGCTGTTTGCGGGGTTTGATTCCCTGAAATAAGCTTTTGAACAGTGTCTTTAACGATTACTTGCGTTACAAAAAGCAAAAGTGTATCGGCGGTGGAAAGAGCCGCCGCAAGAATGGAGCAGACCAGCAATCCCGTTAAGACGGAAGGCAATCCCATTGAAACATGCATAAAAATGGATTCAGGATTCAAAAGATTCGGATAAATAGCTTTCCCCATTATGCCTATAAACACGGCCAAACTATCACAAATAAGCGTAAACAAAATCGGAATCCATGAAATCTTTCTTATATTTTCCGTGCGCTTTAGCGACAAAAATTTGGTGTAAAGATGAGGAATTCCCAGAAATCCCAAACCTATCGCAAAAAAAGAACCGGCGTCTGCAAAATCAGATGGTCTTCCACTGCCCCAAAGCGAAGTTAAAAAAAGGACGGGAACGCTCCCCGTAAGCAACACTTTATGCAACAAAACGCTGAAAACCAACACTAGTCCGCCAAACATCAATCCCGCTTGCATTAAGTTGATCTTGAATATGGCCGTTGCGCCGCCGAGAAATGTGTAAAGGCAAATTATTGTTCCAACCACCGCACAACCCAATGTTTGATTAGTTCCCAAATACATGTGGAAAACTTTACTCACAGCGGAAAGCTGGGCGGAAAAATAAGTCGGGACCAACAATATGACAATAAGCGCGGATATAACACGGATGATTCTCAATTTGTCGTCGTATCGGTTCTCAAGAAAATCAATGATGGAACCATAGCCTCGAGAATTAATTCGTTTTTGGAATAGCGGAGCCAAAAACAGCCAAGAACATGCGCAGAATACCGTTTCGCCAAAGACTACCCAAAAAGCCTTGAGGCCAATTGAATATGCCAGACCCGTGAGACCCACTATAAGCCACGCGCTCTCCCCCGCTGCGCGTTCTGTCAGCGCGACAGCGACGCCCGATTCATTTCTTGTCCCTATGAAAAACTCCTCGTCGCTTGTGTTTCTGGTTTTTGCCGCTATAAAGAACATGACGGCAAGGTAAAGGAGAATAACCGCTATGCCCATAGGTTCACAATTCCTTGTACAGAATGATTCCGGAGAAATCTTTCACTGTTCCGTACTTACTGAACTTCACATCAGCGATTATCCGGTAATTATGTTTTTTGAAAAAAGCCGTAGAGCGAAGATTATCAACAGGGGCCGTCATTATCAATACGACAATTAATTGTCCGTTCCTATCTTCCTCATATTTTTTTAGCAACGCTTCCGCGACTCCATGTCCATGTGCCTCAAAACGAACGCCTATTTGGTCCAGATAATCATACTGTCCAGACATTGCGGATGAAATGAGTTCTTTGTCATTCGTTCTCCATCCAATAGCGGTATCGGGGGCATTAAGTTTGTTTGCAAAATCCTGACCGTTTGTGGAAAGGAGATACCCATTATAAGACTGCATATCCTTCTCGACCGCATATAGCATGCCGCCGTGATTCAAATCCGATTCCAATTGTTCAATTGTGTGTCCGGATATTAGCAACCCCTTTGGCGCAATATTCTCGCCCTTTTTTACAATTTCGTTGAAAATTGCCAATGAACTTTGCACATCTACAACCTTCTGTAAATCGGTTTTCCTATATCCGCAACCAGCGAGCTTCACCACAACCATTGAACATCGCCTCCTTTTCGCATTCCCGCTCATCAGCGGCAGCGAAAAATTGTAGCATTTCACTGTCTACAAATTCCGGAGTTTGAATTCAGCCAGCGTTAAAATTTCGGCTTGGCTTACACGACTCGGTTTTCATTTATGTAAGTATGGTGTGGCACGTGACCTTGCCCGTATTCTCATTCCTGCGGGAATTGCATTTGAAATATGCGCGCAACAGTTTTGCCGTCAGTTCGGTTTTGCCGCCGATGTGCCAGTCCATGTTCTTTTCCGGGATGACGGCGGATTTGTAGTCGTAGATGCTGAATTCCAGCCCGTTGATTTTGCCGACCCATTCAATCTTGCTTTTGCCGCTTGGGAATGCGAACGGGCGGGGCTTGCCGAATACGCGGACCAGTTCGGCGTATGTCGTGCCGTCGGGCATGTAGCCGACGAGGCTTATGCCGGTTTCGGGGCCTTGGCCCATTCTGATTTCCACGTTTACGGATAATCGGATTTTCATGGCGTCTCCGTTAAAATTCCGCGTGTGTGATTTTGCCGGTTTCGGCGTCTCGGACGGTGTAATAGCGTTTGCTGTTTCGCCAGTTGCCATCGGTGAATTGTTCCTCTATCGTGATGCTCCATTTCGCCTTCGGCAGGGTTTTGCGGACGATTTCCAGCTTTTGGAGCGCGGCGGGGATATAGTCCTCCGTCGTGCCGGTCAGGGCGACGTCTTCCACGTACATCTCCGAGCCGTTTTGCCTGAGGCTCAGATAGCGCGACTTCAGTGTTTTGCCGGTCATATCGCCTCCTGTACTTTTATCTGCGCGATTGTTTTGCCGTTGTGCCGGATTATAAACCGTATGCGGCTTTTGGCGTTGCGGACTTCGGGGCGGCGGACTTGCGCCTCGGCAAATGCCCGTGCTTCGTCCGCCGTGTCAAACTTGCCGATTGTGCGGTGTATCGTGCAGCGAAACCTCGTCCCCGCCAGCGTTGTTGATACCGCCGCCACGTAGTATTTCGCCTGTTTGCCCGTCGTGGTTCTCGTCGTCATATCGTTTCCCTCCTCACCTGAAGGGTACAAGGACTTCTGCCGAACATCAAGGCCTTTTTGACGCCATTTCCCATCTGAGAAACAGGCGAAGGAAAGTCTTGATTTCCGCGCGAAGTAGCTGTACCTTCAGTGGTGACGGGAAGCAAAATTCCGAAACGGGAGGCAACATTATGAAAGCGCGCGACGCGAAAATTGGCGAGAAATACCTCTCCAAAACGGGCGCGACAGTGACAATGACTGGCGAGAAAGATGGCAAAATTGTGATGAAGCTGGCCAGCGGAATTGTGTTTCGCTGCGGGCCGGATTACGAACTGAAGCCGATAAAAAGCAGTGCCGGTGCGGTCCATAAACCCGAACCTACCGAGCCGAAGTCTAAAATTGAGAAGTCCACGCCGAGACAAAAACCCGCTGTCAGCGGGGCGTGCATGTCGTTGGCGTCCATCATAGACCCGTTCCTGCTCAGCGGCGGGCATACTGTGCGCGATATCGCCATAGAACTGTCCAACAAGGCGGGCGATGCCGCGCAGGGCAAAAACCTTGAGGCCAACGTGCGCGCGAGGATGGTTACGTACGCCCGCAAAGGCTGGCGCGTCGTCAAGGACGAGAGCAAGCGCGTAAAAATCGTCCAATCGAAGGGATAATTTCATGGAGTCTTGTGAATATGCCTAGCGACGACGTGATGGCACGGTGCCAGCGACAGTTCCCCACGCTGGGCTGACGTCCGACTCCATCTTTGCCATCGCTACTGCGGGCTTTTGTATAATCGGAAAAAGTGGCACGCCGTAAAGGAGGCAGACAATGCCGGACAAGGAAATTCTGGTGGTTTACTACTCGCGCACTGGCTATACCAAAAAAGTCGCGCAGGATTTGTCGCAGCGGCTTGGCGCGGATACCGAGGAAATACGGGATTTGAGCGACCGCTCCGGATTCATTGGCTATCTGAAAGCTGTGCGCGCCGCAATGAAGGAGATTCCTGCGGAAAATGCCCCGGCCTCGGCCAAACCCGGAAATTACAAGCTGCTTGTAATCGGCACGCCGGTTTGGGCCTGGAACATGACTCCCGCAGTGCGCGCATATCTTGAGATGAATACGGGAAAACTGCCGAAAGTCGCTTTTTTCACCACTTTCGGCGGCAGCGGGCATGAGAAAACCGTGCGGCTGATGGAAGGGCTTTCCGGCAAAAAGGCCGAGGCTTCCGCCGGGTTCAGGCAGCGGCAAATCGGCAAATCTCCGGCATACGAGGCGCAACTGGACACTTTTGTAAAAACGCTTATCGGAACCACTGCTGCTAACTAATGGTCTGGAAACCCGAGTAGAAAATTTGGCATAAACGTGCCTGAAGTAATCTTCGCTCATGGCAAAAACAATCGCCAGCGGGAATGCGCTTGATATCATCCTTACTCCCGCTGGACATCTCAGGGTGGAATCCGCGGAAGCGGCAATATCCGTCCGCTGCCCGCTGCCGGAAACGACAGTCCGGCAAATTTCGGACGCTTTCGGAAAAGGCTCCGCCGAGGGTCTTCTCCACCTGGCCACAGCCGAGACGCAGACTACTCTCCCTGCGGCGTTTTCATACTGGAGGGATTTTGCCAGCCGCTTCCTCACTGCGTTATGCCATATTCCTGAAATTACGGGCGAAGAAATAAGTCCCGTTTCTCCGCCGGAAACTTCTGAAATAGACAGGCTCCTGCAGTCCGCGCCGCCCATGCGCGGTGCGGAATACCTGAACGCTGCCGTACTGACGGCTGTGTGGGCGGAGTTGGACAAGTGTGTGCGCGGCAAAATTGTCGCGGGCAAGGGCGGGATATCCGTTTGGCTGCAGAATCATGCCCCCCTATGGCATCGCGTCGGGCGCGTCTGCTTCCATTTGGCGGAGAACAGGCGCGACACCGAACGTCCTTTCGCTTTCCTTGCCACCTATGCGCCGCGCGTATCCAGCCAGGGCAGGGTTCAGTACCAGCCCCTCTCAAGAGCGTTGGAAGAATACGCTGGCGCAAAGAACAAATCCGGGCTGGAGAAGCTTTTAACGCCGGTGCAGCGCGCGTCCGAAACAAGCGCGCTGGCCCGCGAATTGGTGGATTCGGGCGAGGTTTTTCATCCGCTGGCATGGACGGCGGCTGACGCGCATCGCTTTCTTCAGGACGCGCCGATACTGGAGGAAGCGGGGTTGCTTCTGCGTGTTCCCGATTGGTGGAAAAAGCGTCCGCGCCCTGTCGTGCGGGTGAGGGTGGGCGACAAAGTTTCGGGGCGGTTGGGCGCAGGGGCCATGCTGGACTTCAATGTGGAAACCGTGCTGGACGGAGAAGTCCTTTCCGACACGGAGTGGCGGCGATTATTGCAAGCCGAGTCTGGTCTCGTCCTCCTCAAGGGCCGCTGGGTTGAGGTGGACCGGGAAAAACTGGCGCAGGCCATGTCGCACTGGGAGAAAGTCCGCAAAGCCGCGCGGGAGAAAGGCATTTCATTCCTGGAGGCCATGCGGCTGCTCTCCGGCGCGCCGATGGACATGTCCGGCGTTGACAATAATGACGCCGCGCGCCAATGGGCTTTTGTGGAAGCCGGCAAAACACTGTCCGGCATATTGCGGGAATTGCGCGAGCCGCAGGCCCTGGATTATAAGACGCCCGGCTGCGGCTTAAAGGCGGATTTGCGGCCATATCAGCGCGCGGGCGTGGGCTGGCTGCGTTTTCTGTCGCGGCTGGGTTTGGGCGCATGTCTCGCCGACGATATGGGCCTTGGGAAAACCGTGCAGGTGCTGGCTCTCCTGCTCATCCTCAAGCGCGACAGCGATATAAAGCGTCCTTCAATCATAGTGCTGCCGGCCTCGCTTCTAGCAAATTGGAGGGACGAGATTGCGCGTTTTGCGCCGACGCTGTCGGCTAAGTTCATCCATCCTTCGGAGATGGAAGCGGAGGAAATTTCCGCGCTATCTCGCGAGCCGGACAAGACGCTTGCGGGTGTGGATGCCGTCTTTACCTCCTACGGCATGCTCCTGCGCCAGCCGTGGCTAAAAAATGTGTCATGGAGGCTTGCGGTCATTGACGAGGCGCAAGCGATAAAAAATCCCTCTGCACGGCAGACCCGCGCGGTCAAGGAGCTTCGCGCCGACTCGCGCGTGGCGCTGACCGGAACGCCCATTGAGAACCGGCTTACCGACCTCTGGTCGCTTTTTGATTTTATCTGTCCGGGGTTGCTTGGCTCGCTCAAGGAGTTTGATGCCTTTACCAAGGTGTTAGAAGGAAAAACGGACGCCTACGGCCCGCTTCGGACATTGGCGCGGCCATACATCCTGCGCCGCCTGAAAACGGACCCTTCCGTCATCTCCGACCTGCCGGATAAAACCGAGGTTCAGGCTTTCTGCCCGCTTACCGGAAAGCAAGCCGCGCTCTATGAGGATTCGGTGGAGGAACTGCGGCAGCAACTCAACGGCCTGGACGGCATCAAACGACGCGGCGCGATACTCGCATTCCTGTTGCGTTTCAAGCAGATATGCAACCATCCGGCGCAGTGGCTTGGGACAGGGGACTACGCGCCCGGCGAGAGCGGCAAGTTCGCGCGGCTGCGTGAAATCGCCGAAGAGATAGCCTCGCGGCAGGAGAAGGTTCTCGTCTTCACCCAGTTTCGCGAGATGACCGGGCCGCTTGCGGATTTCATGGCGGGCATATTCAGGCGGCCCGGCGCGGTCCTGCACGGCGGTGTGCCGGTGAAAAAACGCAAAGCTCTGGTGGCTGCCTTCCAGTCCGAGGACGGGCCGCCGTTTTTCGTCCTCTCGCTCAAGGCGGGCGGCACGGGCCTCAACCTTACAGCGGCCTCGCATGTCATACATTTTGACCGCTGGTGGAACCCCGCGGTGGAGAATCAGGCCACGGACCGCGCATTCCGCATCGGTCAAAAACGCAATGTGATGGTGAACAAGTTTGTCTGCAAAGGAACGATAGAGGAAAAGATTGACGCTCTGATACGCGATAAAACGACGCTTGCCAGGGACCTTCTGGAAACCGGCTCGCAGGCGCTGATGACAGAAATGAAGGACGACGAATTGCTAAAATTTGTTTCGCTTGATGTCCATGGAATCGCCGCTGGCGGCGACGAATAGGGGGGATTGCAATGGCTTCTTGGGGATATGGATGGCGGCCTTATGTGCCTGTTGCGGAGCGGCGGCGCAAAGCGGTTCTGCAAATGGAAAAGCTGCGCAAGAAGGGGGAAGCGGCTTCACCGGTCCGCATAGAAGGGCGGCAAATCGCCCGCACCTTCTGGGGCAAGGCCTGGTGCGCGCATCTGGAAAAATTCAGCGATTACGAGAACCGCCTGCCGCGCGGACGGTCATACGTTCGCAACGGTTCGGTCTGCCACCTTGATATCAAGAAAGGCGAGATACAGGCCAGGGTGATGGGCTCCCGCCTCTATACTGTCAAAGTTGCGGTGAACCCGCTCCCGGATGACCGGTGGAAAGCGGTCAAAAAATGCTGTGGCGGGGAAGTCGCGTCCCTCCTGGACCTTTTGCGCGGAAAACTGTCGGACACCGTTATGGCGGTTGTTACCAACCGCGACAAAGGGCTGTTCCCTCTGCCGAAGGAAATCGCGTTGAACTGCTCCTGCCCGGACTGGGCCGGTATGTGCAAGCACGTGGCGGCGGTTCTCTACGGAGTGGGCGCGCGTCTGGATGAAAAACCGGAGCTTCTATTCTTGTTGCGCGGCGTCAATCATGAAGAGCTTGTCGGTTCGGCACAGGCCGGCAGCGTCATCGCCAGGGGCAGGAAAGGCGGCAAACACAAGAAGCTCTCGGACAGAAATCTGGAAGAGGTGTTTGGTATAGAACTCGCGCCGCCGCCCTCTCTGCGGAAGGGAAAACAGCGAAAAACTGAACCGCGAAAAATTCATGCTCCCAAGAGCGGCCGCCGCGCAGCACAATAGTTATAATGAATACCGCAAGGGGGGTATATCAACAATTATCTTGCTCGCAGCCTGCAAAACAAACCCAAGCCGGAATGGCAAACGCTGAATGAGCATTCCGGCAATGTCGCGCGCCGCGCTGCCGCCTTTGCGGAGAAATTCGATTCCGCGAAATGGGCGGAACTTGCAGGATTGTTGCACGATATCGGAAAAGCCTCGCCGCAATGGCAGCGATATCTTGAACAATCCAGCGGGGGCCAACCCTGTTCCGTTTATCCGCAGCATTCTATTTACGGGGCGTGCCATGCGGTTTCCAAATATGGCGATGGCGTCGGGAGAGTTCTTGCCTATATAATCGCCGGACACCACGCCGGTCTTTCCGATTGGCAGACGGCCCAATCCGGAGCCAATGGATTGAAATACAAATTAGATGCGCAGAAACAGTCCATGCAGTCTTCTATTACTGCTTACGCCGATGCCCTTGTTCCTGGAAAAAATGCGCCGGTTCCTCCCTTAAAAGCATGTCCTGACGATAAAGGCGAGGCATATATTCATTTGTGGATACGTCTGCTTTTTTCCTGCCTCGTGGATGCGGACAGGCTTGACGCCGAGTCCGCCGAAAACAAAGAACGGGCCGGTCTTCGTGAGAAGTTTGAGCCTTTGGAAAAGTTGGCGGAGCGCTTTTTCGCGCACATGGCGAAAATGGAGGCAGACCCCAATCCCGGTCCGGTCAACATTATCCGGCGGGAAGTGCGCGGCTATTGCGAAACGGCAGCGGAACAGCCGCCCGGTTTTTTCAGCTTGAGCGTTCCTACCGGCGGCGGGAAAACATTGTCCGGCATGGCTTTTGCATTTCGCCATGCGTTGCGGCATCAAAGCAGCAGGATAATCTATGTCATCCCTTATACAAGCATTCTGGAGCAAACAGCCGACACGCTAAAAAAAATACTTGGGCCTGAAAATGTGATTGAACATCACAGCACTGTGGAGCCGGAAAATGAAACCGAACAATCCCGTCTCGCCTGCGAGAACTGGGATGCCCCTGTAATAGTTACCACGAATGTGCAGTTTTTTGAGTCGTTATATGCCGCCAAAGCCGGGCGTTGCCGCAAGCTGCACAATATCGTTAACAGCGTCGTCATACTCGACGAGGCGCAATTGCTTCCGCCCACATTGCTTCACCCGTGCGTTACCGCGATGAAGCAATTGACGCGTTGCTATGGCGTAACTTTTGTTTTGTCCACCGCCACGCAGCCTGCATGGGATGAGCTTGAAGCTGACACACGCGAAATCACACCGGCATCCGCAAGACTGTATGAACGTTTACGCAGGGTGCAGTACAATATTGCCGCCCACGATGCTGCTCCGATTTCATGGCAGGACATTGCAGGAGAATTGCAAAAGCATGAACAGGCCCTTTGCGTGGTAAATACCCGCCGCGATTGTTACGACCTGTTCCGACTTATGCCGGAGGGAACCATACATCTTTCCGCTCTTATGTGCGGACAACACAGGGCGGGAGTGATAGCGAAAATAAAAAAATTGCTCTCTGACAAAAAGCCGGTGCGCGTGGTAAGCACTCAACTTGTGGAAGCGGGGGTTGATATAGATTTCCCCATAGTCTACCGTGCCCGCGCGGGGCTGGATTCAATTGCCCAATCCGCAGGGCGTTGCAACCGGGAAGGGAAATTGAAGGTGGGAGAAGTTAATGTATTTATCCCCGAAAACGAACGCCTGCCACCGTTACTGAGAAAAGGCAGAGATACAACAATTGAAATGCAATGCTCATCTGGTTGCAATCTGCATGAGTCGGAAACATTCAAGAAGTACTTCAAAAATTTTTATCAGAGAGGCACCAGCAACGGGAAAGAGGAATTTCACGATTACTTCGTCAGGAATGTCGGTTCCGTTGACTTCCAATTTCGAAAGGCAGAGGACTGGTTCCGTCTTATAGACGATTACAGCCGCCCCGTGATAGTCCGCTACAGCGGTAATGAAAAGTTGATAGCTGCTTTGCGCGCCGCAGGGCCGACGCGCGAGATAATGCGGAACCTGCAACGTTATATGGTCAACATCCCCGCGCGGCTGGTTCCTCAAATGGCAGCCGACGGCAGACTTGAACAGTTGGAAGACGAAATTCTTTTACAGGGCTTGCTTTCATATAATGAGCAAACCGGACTTGATTTGAACGGCGAAATACCGCCGGAAACCTTGATGGCATAGGAGGATTATGAAAGGATTCTGTCTGGAAGCGAGCGGGCCGTACGCCTGCTTTACCCGTCCTGAAATGAAAGTTGAACGGGTGAGCTATGACGTTATCACCCCGTCCGCCGCGCGCGCCATATTTGACGCGGTGTTGTGGAAACCGGCCATACGCTGGCATATCAAAAAGATAGAGGTTCTCGCGCCGATAAAATGGTTTTCAATAAGGCGCAACGAAGTGGGCGGGGTTGCCTCCCCCGGCAAAAAAGGCATATATATAGAGGACGACAGGCAGCAGCGCGCGGGACTTATACTGCGCGACGTGAAATACCGGCTTCATGCCGAGTTTGAGTTCATCCCGACGGAGAAACGGCAAAAAACCGTAAACCCCTTGCCGGAAAACTTTTCCGACGAAGATGAGCGCGCGGAAATGCGCAAAGACGAAACCCCCGCAAAATACGCGGCGATGTTTGAACGCCGCGCGAAAAAAGGGCAGTGCTTTAATCAGCCATACCTCGGCTGCCGGGAATTCGCGGCTGATGTGCGGCTGGTTGACCCTCAAGCAGAGTCGTCCACGCCGATAAACGAAACCCGCGACCTCAGCATAATGCTCTACGATATGGATTACGCCGACCCGCAAAACCCGAAGCCGTTGTTTTTCAGGGCGATGATGCAGTACGGCATAATCACGGTGCCGGACCATAACAGCGCGGAGGTGATGAGATGATTCTTCAAGCGTTAAATGAATATTACGAACGAAAAGCCGCGCTGCCGGACAGCGGCATTGCGCCGTATGGCCTTGAGTGGAAAGAGATTCCTTTCATAATAGTTCTGGATTCAGACGGCAATCCTATAAACATTGAATCCACCTATGAGGGAGAGGGCAAAAAGCGGCGCGCCAAACGTTTCCTCGTGCCGCATTCCATAAAGCGCTCCAGCGGGATTGCCTCCAATTTACTTTGGGATAATCCGGAATATGCGCTTGGAATATCGGAAAAAGGCGATGCAAAACGGCATAACGAATTCGTGCGCCGCGTTTGTGAACTTGATGAAAAACGTATTCCGGAAATTACGGCGCTAAAAAAATTCCTCATGCGGGACAACAAAAAGGCCTTGCTGGAAAATTTGCCGTCATGCGCGGAAACCTTGAAACAAATGCTGGAAAAAGGCGGCAATGTATCTTTTCGGATTGCCAGAGCCGATAGCATCATCCCTGAAATGCCGACAGTTCATGCCGTCGCGCAGGCTGATGCGAAAAGCGATGATGCTGTTGACGGTCTGTGTCTGGTTTCAGGAATCCGCGGGAAAATAGCCAGAATGCATACGGCGATAAAAGGCGTGTGGGGGGCGCAGCCAAGCGGCGGCAACATAGTTTCATTCAATCAGCCGTCATTTTGTTCCCATGAGAAGTTTGGCAAGCAGGGCGAAAACGCCCCTGTTGGCGAAAAAGCCGAATTCGCCTATACCACAGCGCTAAATCAGTTGTTGCGAAAAGATTCCGCGCAACGGCTTCAGGTCGGCGACGCCAGCACAGTGTTCTGGGCGGCAAAAGACACCGCGTTTGAGGGCGGTTTCGCCGCCCTGTTTAATTTGCCGCCCAAAGACGACCCGGACGCCAATCTGCACGCCATTGAAGCTTTTCTGACTTCCGTTCAGACCGGCGTTTTTTCCACGCCGCAAGCGCGGGAAACCAACTTCTATGTGCTGGGGTTGTCGCCCAATGTTTCCCGCATATCAATCCGTTTCTGGTTTGCGCAAACTGTCGCGGTTATGGCTGAAAATATTGCGCGGCATTTTAACGATATCAAGATAACGCATGGCCCGAAGGAAAAAGACGCATTGCCGCTTTTCCGATTGCTTGTTTCAACCGCGGCAAACAGCAAATCCGAAAATATCCCGCCCAATCTCGCAGGAGAAACCATGCGGGCCATACTGGAAGGGCTGCCCTATCCGCAAACACTGTTGCAAGCTGCCATAAACCGCATCCGCGCTGAGCATGAAATCAATTACCCGCGCGCTGCGCTTATAAAAGCCTGCATCAACCGTTCCGCAAGATATAAAAATCCATCAGCAGAGGAGGAACTCAAAGTGAGCTTGGACAAAGAAAACAGATCGGCTGGCTACCTGCTCGGCAGGCTGTTTGCCGCGCTGGAAAAAATACAGGAAGAGGCAAACGGTTCCGCCACAATCCGCGAGAGGTTTTACGGCGCGGCATCGGGAACGCCGATAGTGGTTTTTGGCAATCTGATGCGCCTCAAAAACCATCATCTGGCGAAACTCTCCGATGGACGGCGTATCCAATTCGAAAAACTGCTCGGCGAGATACATGCCGGCGTGGACGCAAACGGCTATCCAACCCATTTGCCGCTGGCCGACCAGGGCCGCTTCGCAATCGGCTACTATCACCAGAAGCAGGACTTTTACACCAAAAAGGAAGACAAATAAAGGAGACCGCTATGACCGACACAATCAAGAACCGCTATGACTTCGTTTACGTATTCGATGTGCAGGACGGCAATCCCAACGGTGACCCGGACGCAGGCAACCTGCCACGCATAGACCCCGAAACCGGACGCGGCATTGTCACCGATGTCTGCCTAAAACGCAAAGTGCGCAACTATGTGCAACTCGATAAAAAATGTTCCGATGGCCATGATATATTCGTGAAAGAAAAAGCCGTGCTGAACAAAAATATCGCTGATGCCTACGCCAAACTCGGCATTGACCTTGAAAAAGAACCCAATGATGTAAAGGATGGCAAAAAACGAAACAGCAAGGGGGAGGCACAGGGCGGCGAGGTGGAAAAGGGTCGTGTGCAGATGTGCAAAAACTACTATGACATCCGCACCTTCGGAGCTGTGATGAGTACCGGTGCCAACGCCGGTCAGGTGCGTGGCCCCGTGCAGCTTACTTTTGCCCGTTCAGTGGACCCTGTGGTTACATTGGAACATTCCATCACCCGCATGGCGGTGGCGACCGAGGCCGAGGCCGAAAAGCAATCCGGCGATAATCGCACTATGGGCCGCAAAACCACCATTCCTTACGGCATTTATGTCGCGCATGGTTTCATCTCCGCGCCGCTTGCTTCCCAAACCGGTTTTAACGACGCGGATTTGGAACTTTTCTGGAACTCGCTGGTCAACATGTTTGAGCATGACCGCTCCGCAGCGCGCGGCCTTATGTCCGCCAGAAAACTGGTCATCTTCAAGCATGATGACGCAATGGGCAGCGCTCCCGCCAGCAAGCTGTTTGATTTGGTTAAAATAACCAGAGCGACAGATGCGGCAAAACCGGCGCGGGAATTCACGGATTATAAGGTAGACATCAATCGCGCGGCTGTTCCGCCCCGCGTAACCGTGATAGACGACAAAATCTGATGTACTCCGACGAGGAATTGCTGCCTTTGTCGGCGTTGCAGCATTTCATATTCTGCCGGCGGCAGTGCGCGCTTATCCACATAGAGCAGTCATGGACGGAGAATGCGCACACTGCCGAAGGCAGGGTTATGCACGAGCGCGCGCATGACGAGGGGCATCAGACGCTGCCGGGCGTTCGGGTTGAGCGCGGGCTGGCGCTGGTTTCGCGCGAGCTTGGCTTGTCGGGAAAGGCTGACATTGTTGAATTCCGCGACGGCGGAACCGGTGTCCCCGTTGTTTTCCCCGTTGAGTATAAACGCGGCAGGCAAAAGTCAGACGATTGCGACAATGTGCAGCTTTGCGCGCAGGCGTTGTGCCTTGAGGAAATGCTGAAAACGGCGATACCGTCGGGGGCCATATTTTACGGCAAAGTGCGCCGCCGTCACGAGGTGCAGTTCACCGCGCAACTGCGCGAAAAAACCATTGAAACCGCCCGGCTTTTGCATGAGTTCATCTCCACCGCGGCAACGCCGAAGCCGTGTTACTGCCCGCAATGCCAGGCTTGCTCTTTTATCGGCGTTTGCCTGCCGAAAACCATGTATGCGGCAAAACCGGTGGCCGGTTATTTCAACGAGGCTCTTGCTGACCTGTGAAAAAATATCTGAACACTTTGTTTGTTACCACTCAAGGTTCGTACCTGTCAAAGGAGGGGGAAACCATTGTCGTCAGCGCGGACAGGGAAAAACTGCTGCAAGTTCCCGCCATCGCATTGGGCGGCATAGTGTGTTTCGGCAATGTGGCTTGCAGCCCTTTTCTGCTGGGATTTTGCGCCGAAAGCGGCATTACGGTCAGTTTTCTGACCGAGTACGGCAGATTTTTGGCGAGCGTGCAGGGGAAAATATCCGGCAACGTGCTTTTGCGGCGCAAGCAATACCGTGTTGCGGACACCGAAACGGAATGCCTTGCAATCGCGCGCGCATTTACCATCGGCAAAATTTACAACTGCCGCAGCGTGCTTTGCCGCGCCTTGCGCGATCACGGCGATAAAATAGACAGGCAGGCGGTTGAAGCTGCCGTCAACGCTCTTGCCCATTCGGTGAAAAAAGCGCAAAGCTGCGCGACGCTGGATTTCCTGCGGGGCGTAGAGGGCGAGGCGGCAAAACTGTATTTTTCCGTGTTCAATAACCTGATTCTGGCGCAGAAAGACGCTTTCAATTTCGACGAGCGCAACCGCCGTCCGCCGCTGGACAATGTCAATTGCCTGCTTTCGTTTATCTACACTTTGCTTATGCACGATGTGCGCGCCGCGCTTGAGACGGTGGGGTTGGATTCCTGTGTCGGTTTCATGCACAAGGACAGGCCCGGCAGAGCAAGCCTTGCGCTGGACATGATGGAAGAATGGCGTCCTGTTATCGCGGACAGGCTGGCGCTCTCCCTGATAAATCGGGAACAACTCTCAGGCAATGATTTTACCAAAGCGGAGACAGGCGCGGTTCTGCTTTCCGATAAAGGCAGGAAGACGCTTCTGACCGCCTATCAAAAACGCAAGCAGGAGGAAATAACGCATCCCTATTTGCAGGAAACGGTTGAGACGGGTCTACTGTTTTATATTCAGGCGCTTTTGCTTGCAAGACATTTGCGCGGCGATATTGACGGGTATCCCGCTTTTCTGTGGAAGTGAGGTTGTAACATGATGGTGCTGGTAACTTATGATGTGGCTAAGGATGAAAAGGCCGGCGCAAGACGGCTGCGCCGTGTGGCAAAAGCCTGCCAGGATTACGGCCAACGTGTACAATTTTCGGTATTTGAGTGTGTGGTGGATCCGGCCGTTTGGGTAAAGCTCAAAAATCGTTTGATAGATGAGATAGACCCTGCAAAGGATAGCTTGCGTTTCTACTATATGGGTTCCAATTGGCAGCATAAAGTGGAACATGTCGGCGCTAAATGTTCCATGGATTTGGAAGGCCCGCTGATTTTATGAGCGGGTGCGAACCTGAAGTTGGGAGACATGGCCAGTGGGGTTCGCGGAAACAGTTTTGTATTGTTGCAAATCGCACGGTATGCGATGCGGCAAGAGCAATTTGACGGTGCATTGCCCAAATTCGCAGAAATTGCTGAAAATACACTTGCAGCATAAGCAGAATTCAGGTGTATGTGTCGCCCCCCATGCGGGGGCGTGGGTTGAAACCGCCGCAACGCGTGCCATGTCGCGTTTAACCGTGGTCGCCCCCCATGCGGGGGCGTGGGTTGAAACCGTAGGGACCGGGGGATTTATAGCACTGGGAGGTGGTCGCCCCCCATGCGGGGGCGTGGGTTGAAACGCGCTCCCGCGGGAAGTGCTGGCGGCGCGCTTACTGGGTGTCGCCCCCCATGCGGGGGCGTGGGTTGAAACGCGGCTATGACCAGTACGTCGGTGTTTGCCCCCGGTGTCGCCCCCCATGCGGGGGCGTGGGTTGAAACTGGTCCTCGTAATAATAAGCGCTATCCACGCCGGGTGTCGCCCCCCATGCGGGGGCGTGGGTTGAAACACTCAACCCGGATTCCGCGGATGGCTGGATAGCGAGTGTCGCCCCCCATGCGGGGGCGTGGGTTGAAACTGCTTATGGCCTGAAATAGACTGCGGGCTATTTCGTGTCGCCCCCCATGCGGGGGCGTGGGTTGAAACCAGTATCAGCAGATAAAAAATCTCGAGGAACAAAAGTGTCGCCCCCCATGCGGGGGCGTGGGTTGAAACTGGCACCTTGCCAGACGCTTCGCCCCCGAAGGCGGGTGTCGCCCCCCATGCGGGGGCGTGGGTTGAAACTGGCACCTTGCCAGACGCTTCGCCCCCGAAGGCGGGTGTCGCCCCCCATGCGGGGGCGTGGGTTGAAACTGCAAACTTGACTTTACACGCGCGGCGGACTACGGTCGCCCCCCATGCGGGGGCGTGGGTTGAAACCTGTTCCGCGTCGGGAAAAGCTATCTGGCGCGCATGTCGCCCCCCATGCGGGGGCGTGGGTTGAAACTCGTCGTAATACTGGCAGGCCAGATGTACCCTTGTGTCGCCCCCCATGCGGGGGCGTGGGTTGAAACGCTAGGCATTTTGCTCAGGCCGGTGTGCCGCTGTAGTTGCCCACCATGTCGGTATCTGCTTGTATGGAAAGGAGGCTGACCAAGGCAAACAAAAAAAATCCTGCAAGTTGTATAGCTGTTGACCGGATAGGCGGCTCATTTCCTCCCAACTTTTATGATATAGACCGTACCCGGCCTATGCGCAAACGCGTCCATAATTCGCAAGGGGGGGTGCCCCGCCATTTTGCGGGTATTTCCATATCCGGCCCGTCTGGAATCGGCACAGATGGCGTTTTTGCAACATATTCATTTTCTTCGCTCCGACGCGCGCGCGAACATGTGCCTTTTTACAGTTTTGCACGCGCGCGCGTTTAGGCATCGCGCGGTCTATAGTCAAAAAGCCGGGAGGAAATGACCCGCCTATAGGCTGGGGCAGTCGGTTTTGCGGGTTGGATGTCCTCAAATCCATAAGCCCCTTGCCGCTTTGCGGCTGCACATTATCTTTGGATTTGGTGTTCTCAAACGATGGTGTCCAAAAACCACCGTTAAGCAAGTTGGGAATACCGTGTCTGACCGGGTTTGACCGGGAAGACCGGGTATTTTCCACTGCGCGACTTCTTCAAAATACGGGGATATGAGGCTGGATGTGTAAAAGTAGGATAGTGGCGCAAACCCGGTCTTCCCGGTCAGTTGGTCCGCCACACAATACAAGTTAGCGGGTGGCTTACCGCCTCGAACCCGGTCATGGGCAGCATTTGCCGCCGGCCCCTGAATTTTGGAGAATCTTTAAACGCCAGCCGTTCAGGCCATCGTTTTGATGCGCGATTTCAAGTGAGGGTTTAGCAATGGGAACTGACAACCAATATCTATATTCGGTGACCACGGACTTTTTTATTTTCCTGCTTCACAATGCGTATCAGGAAGCGTTCAAGTGCTCGTATATAAAGGCCGGTTACCTGAATGCTTTGCTTGCGGATTTGGACTATACCGAAACCGGCAAATTCATTTCCATCCGATATACCGGCGCAGCCAAGGATTGCCGGTATCCGGCTTTGCGCAAAGGCAACGTTGTCCCGCTGACAAAGGATTTTCTCGCGCTGGCGGAAAACCCCGGCAAGGGCGGATTTTCGGCTTACGAATTACAACTGCGCGACCGGAAAGGTCTTGAAGCCTTTCTTGCGCGATACTTGCAGGCCTATGAAGCGGGGCAATGCCATTGTCGGGAGATAAACTATTTTCCCTACCAAACCGGCATGGATGTCATAGAAAGCCTGTTCGGCCCCAGCTATATACGCTTTGGCGCGACATTTTACGTCACCGCCAAACTGGAGCATGCTGATTTTGAGCAACACCGGCCTGCCATTTTGGCGCGTGAAGACCCGTTCCACTTGCTCCAAGAGTTCCGCGAGCGGCTCCGCCTGGGCGAGTTGCTGCTGAGCCTTGCCGGCAAAAGTTACATAAGCATTCAGGACGCTGATTACGACGAGGATAAGCCGGGGCTGTTGAATATTCTTGTGCGCTTTGAACGGAGTCCTCAGGAAATAAAAGATATTGAAGGCTACTGGCTGGCATATGGCGGCTTGCGCGTCAACGAAGCCGACGGTGTGGCGTTTTACAAGAACAACCGTTACCCATTCGCTTCCAACCGCACTTTGGAATTCAAGCTTTTGTGCCATCTGATAAAAAACCACGGCAAAAAACTTAGCATTACAAAAACCTACGACAGCCTTTCCGGCGGCGAGGAAACTTTCGGTACGGCTAAAGAGACCATCCAGTGCAAGAAATCGCGGATGAAAGATTACGTCAAGAACCTGCGCCATAACCTCGGAATCGCGGCTGATAAAACCCCCTCTGTAGACATCATGCTGACCGGCGAAAACGTGCTGCTTATAGCGACCCCTCCGGTACGCGCCTGAAATCCCCCGGGTAATTACATAAAACCCCTCCGCGAGGCGGTATTTTATCCCTCTCGGGACGGGCGGTAAACTTAATGGTGAAGCGTTACAGCTTGCGCCACTGAGTGTTTTTTCCATTGTCCTTGTGGCCCGCAAGCCCGGAGAGTGCGAGTTATGGCAGACACGGAAACTTTTTTTGCGGGTCATATAGAAGGAATCAAGCGCGGGCGGAACGGCCAGCGTTCCGGCAAATGCCCGTTCCATGACGACCGGCAGGCCTCGTTTTCTTTCAATGTGGAGGATGGGGTGTGGACCTGCCATGCCGGCTGCGGCAGCGGCGGGCTGAAAGAGTTTGCCCGAAAGCTCGGCTTGCCAGCTGAATCAATCCCGCATATTGCCAAAGTGCGGCATGAAATACTCGCCGCCTATGATTATAAGGACGAGCAAGGCGATTTGCTTTTCCAAATGGTTCGTTATGTGCCGAAGGATTTCCGGCAGCGCCGTCCGGATGGCAGCGGTGGTTGGATATGGAACCTTGAATGCGTGCGCCGTGTGCCTTATCGGTTGCCGGAGCTTATTGAAGCGATGGACCGCGACGAAACCGTATTCATCGTGGAAGGCGAGAAGGATGTGGAAACTTTGCGTTCGCATGGTTTCACCGCCACCTGCAACCCCGGTGGAGCCGGCAAATGGCGCGACGAATATAGCAGCTTCTTCACTGAGATGTACATCGCCGTTATCCCGGACAACGACGAGGTGGGACGAAAACATGCCCGGCAAATCTGCAAAAGTCTAGCCGGCATTGCCCGAAGCGTAAAGCTGGTGGAACTGCCGGGCGTTGCCAGGAAGGGCGAGGATGTATCAGATTGGATAAGCGCAGGGCATAGCGCAAAAGAATTGATAGCGCTGGCTTTGAACGCGCCTGAGTATTCCGCGCAAGCAGCGGAGGCAACCCAAACCGCAGAAGCAACCACCGGCAAACAACAACCCGACACAAATATTAAGCGTTTTTTCAGCGGCAAAGAATTCCTGCCAAACAGGCTGGCCGAAGAATTGCAGTCGGAGCATAGGTTTTTATCCACGCCGATTGACGATGCCGGACGCGGCGTGCGGCTGCTGGTGTATCGTGACGGTGTCTATGAATCCGGCGAATCGTCAGCCCGCAACATGGCGCACCGGTTCTTGCTGGACAGGTCAAAACCTGACAGATTGGAATCAGTCTGCGCGCTTATCCGCGAAAGCACAAAACAGCCTGAACCGGCGTTGAACACACATGTGCAGCGGCTTGTTTGTGTCGGCAACGGCATGGTGGATTGGCGGACGGATGAATTATTGCCGCACTCGCCGGATTATCATTGCACCTTCAAAATCAACGCCGATTATCTGCCTGATGCGCGCGACGCAATCGTGGGCAAGTTTCTGCAAGAGGTGTTTCCTCCGGACGCGCTTGTGCTTGCCGAGGAATTGCTGGGCTATCTTGTCCGGCCCACCACAAAGTTCCAAAAAGCGTTCATGCTGACGGGTTTCGGCGCGAACGGGAAAAGCACATTCCTTTCCGCGCTGATAAGTTTCCTGGGCGCTGAAAACGTGTCCCATGTCGGGTTGCAGGACTTCAGCGAAAACCGGTTTGCCTTGGCGGAATTGCAGGGCAAGTTGCTGAACTGTTACCCGGACTTGCCGTCGCGCGGGTTGGAGCAGAGCGACATATTCAAAGCCCTGGTATCCGGCGACACGATAAAAGCGGAGCGCAAACACGCGCATCCGTTTGTGTTGGCCACGACGGCAAGGCTTATATTCAGCGCCAATGAGTTGCCGCGCAGCAAGGACACCACCAACGCATTTTTCAGGCGTTGGCTTATCATCCCGTTCCCCAACACTTTTGAAGGCGTGCAGGCCGACAGAACGCTGGTGGAAAAACTCACCACACCGCAGGCGCGCGCCGCTTTGCTTGGATACGCGCTGCGCGGTTTGAGACGCCTTGAAGAACAGCAGGGGTTCAGCGATTGTGTCAGCGTGCGCGAAGCAGGAAATCGTTACCGCAAGGATTGCGACAGCGCGTTCCAGTTCGCTGAGGAGCGGCTTGAAAAAGCAGAAGGTCGTGAACTGGGCAAGGCCGTTGTCTATGAAGTTTACAAACAATGGTGCGAAGCGGAAGGTTTGCGTCCTGTAAGCGTCCGCAATTTTAACAAGCGGCTGGCGGACAGCATGAAGCTCGCGGAAGGGCGCGCAATGCTTGACAGGCAACGTCAGCGCGTTTGGATTGGCGTGTGGTGGTCAGATGAACAGCCGGTCGCGGTAGTCGGGCAAGCCGACGCAGATTTGCCGGAGGACGAACGCTATGCAGATTAACAGGATTCCAAACATGCCCATAACGCTGGAAGAACGAATGGACGCGCTGGCGGAAGCCTTTGCTGAAGGCTTTATATACCTCGCCGAGCATGATTTGCTGGGCGAATTCGCCGATAATATGCTGCCTGAAGCGGGTTCACAAAACCCTTGATGTTCGGCGGGAATGACTGTACCCTTCATGGTGGAGGATAATTATATGACAGCTGACAAAATCGCGGAAACTAAAAAGATTAAGCTGATTGCGGTTTACACGCGCAAATCCAACGACGAGAACCTTGGCAACAATGTCACATCGCTGGACAGCCAGAAATCCTGCTGCCGGAGCTACATCAACATTCAGCAGGCAAACGGGTGGCAGGAATATCCTGAAGTGTTTGACGACCCCGCCGAGTCCGGCAAGAGCCTGAAACGCCCGGCCATGCAACGGCTTCTTAAAATCATCGGCGAAGGCAAGATAGACGGCGTGATCGTCTACAAGCTGGACCGGCTTACGCGCAACAGCAAGGATTTTCATTATTTGCTGGAGCTTTTTGAAAAGCATAATGTCGCGTTTATCTCGGCGACGGAGAGCATAGACACCAAAAGCCCTCAGGGTCGGCTTATGACGGCGATTATGGTGCAATTCGCGCAGTATGACCGCGAGTTGGACCAAGAGCGCTCAAAGGATTTCCACCTGTCGCGGGCGAAGAAAGGCTTGTGGTGCGGCGGGTTGCCGCCGTTGGGCTATGACGCGAAAGATAAGCTGCTGGTGGTGAACGAGAAAGAAGCCGAACTGGTGCGTCGCATCTTTGCGCTCTATATCCAACACCAATCCACAATCCGCGTCGCAGAGGAATTGAACCGACTGGGCTTTCGGCGCAAAGCATACCAGACGCTGACGGGTAAACCCTATGGCGGGCAGCCGTTTGATATGGACGGCGTGTTGCGTGTGCTTCAGCGCAAAGTCTATACCGGCATTGTCCGCAACGAGCGGACCGGACAGGAATTCCCCGGACAACACACGCCCATAATCGAAACAGCGCAATTTGAATATGTCCAGAAATTACTAGCATCGCGCAACCATCGCGGCGGGGAAGTGCATTATGCCGCCAACAAATACGGCTTTCTGCTCAAAGGCATGATTCGCTGCGGCGAATGCGGCAGCGCGGTAACGCCGTATATCCGGCCTAAAAAGGACAAGGTTTACCTGTATTACAAATGCCTCGGACAAAAAACGAACTTGGGCGACAAATGCGCGTTCACAAGCATTGGCGCGCGGAAGTTAGAGGAATTCATCATTGAAAAGCTGGCGGCTATCGGCTGGGACAGGCCATTTCTGGAGGATGTGCTGGCCAAGGCGCAAAAGTTGACAAAAGCGAGCATCGGCCCATTGGAAGCCGAGAAGCGGAAATTACAGGAGCATTTGAACGGTTTGCAGACGCAGATACAAGGGCTTGTGGAAATGGCAAAGTCAGGCGGCGCGACGAAACAGACAGCCGACGAGCTTGCGCGGCTGGAAAGCGCAAAGGTTGAGATTACGGCGCGAATCGCGCAACTGGAAGCCATCATAGCGCACCGCCAACGAGCGGTTTACGATGTGGACGCAGTGCAGGGCGTATTCAAGCGATTCGCGCTGTTTATCAACCGGATTCCGCTGGAACATAAGATGCGGATTATCAGGCTTTTGGTGGAGCGGGTGATTATATCCACAAACCGCATTGAGGTGCGCCTGCGGGAGCTTCCCGTCGGGGATTTGCAGAAAGCGCTGGATAAACGGCTGTTATCCGGCGATATGCGGGAAGTATTTAGGGGGGACGGTTTTGCAGAACGGCGGGGGCCAAATGCCACTGCAAACAAAAACTGCCACCGGAGTTCGGTAGCAGAATTTGGTCAAGACTGGCGGGGACGACGGGATTTGAACCCGCGGTCTCTGCCTTGACAGGGCAGCGTGTTAACCAAGCTACACCACGTCCCCACGACGTGCTTTCTATTTTAGCTGAATTGACGGGCAAGTGCAACCTCCGCGCATGCACATGCCAGTCTAAACGACGGAGGCAGGCGGCGCGGCGGGCGGAACATCGGGCGCGGCGGCCTGAGGCGGCGGGCAGCGCCGGGTTCCGAATCTGGTCAGCCAGACCGAGCCAAGCCCCGACATCACGCCGAAAGCCACCACAAAAAGCGCGGGCAGCGTCAGCAGCCAGCCCATAACGGGAATGATATGCCCCAGCAGCATGGCTGCCACTATCAGAGAATACCCCGCCGCCACCCGGGCGGCCAGCCTGCCGGGGACCGGCCTGCCGATGCCGTCAAAAAACCTGCGCGACAGCACGTCCATGAAAGCCGCCGCGCCCAGTATCTTGGCCGCAACCAGAACAAGCAGCGCCAGCGGAATAAGCGGTATCCCCAATATGGACACCAGCAGCCCCAGCAGACAGGGGAAAACCGCCAGCACAATCAGAAGCCCGGCGCCGGACGCCTTCCAGAAATCGGCGCGCAGGGCTTGCGACGCGGCCTCAACATTTTTGGGGAAAAATACCGGCGCGATAAGCATAAGCAGCAGCATCGCCGACGCCGCCGCAATAAATACCACAAGCCCCATCCCGAAGGCTCCCAGCAGCGCGATTTTGCCGAGCGGATTGCCTTCCATGCCGCGCAACCGCGCCATATGCGGCAGCAGCCGGCGCAGCAGCTTCAAATCAGCCTGGTCAATATCGCCCTTGAGCCGCACTCCGCCCGATTTTTCCACGCGCCCGCCCAGCGCGGAAACGTCCCCGCTCACCGTGGCAGAAGACAGCATGGTTACTCCGCCGCCCAGGGAGGAGATGTCGCCTCCGGCGGAACCGCTCAGTTCCACCGGCGCGCCGAAAGCGGTTATATCGCCGTCCACCGTCCCCGACACCGACACCGGCCCGCCCATGGAAACCAGGTCTCCCGTTATCCTGCCGGAGGGCGACACCGTAACCGGCCCGCCCAGCGCGGCGCAATCGCCATCCAGCACTCCGTCAACCTGCACTGATTTGTCGGTGGTTATGTCCCCGTGCGCGGTCTGCCCCTGGGCTATGACTACGGGCTCATGGCTTATTTTGCCCGAATGATGGCTGTGCCAGCCCCAGGCCCGGCAGGGCGCCGCCGCAAGCAGCAGCGCGGCCAGAATCATGTTCATTTTCATACACTTGCTCCTTTGTGATGTTGTTTTGAGAGGGCGGCTATCGCCGCCGCCGCCACCAGCGCCGCCACAATAAGCCGCGCGGCGCAGCCGGCGGCGTCAAAACCGCACAGGCATAACTTGAGCGCGGTTCCGGCCAGGCCTGCGGCATGGCCGGCAAAAGCCAGGGTGTCAACCGCCAGCAGCTTCAGCCGGGCGGATAATACGCCCGGAGCGGCCAGCTCCGCCATAAGCCCGGGGCGCGAGGCGGCCAGCTTCGCCACCCAGTAAACCGCCAGCGCAAGCCAGCAGGCGGAGGCCGAGACGGATATTTCTTCCGCCAGCATAATCCAGCCCGGAAATGCGCTGCGCCGCGCCGCCAGCCCAAGCCGCCGCAGCACCTTCGCGTTGAAATCCGGCGAGGGGGCGCGCTCCGGCAGCGCTTTCATAAGGGTTATTATGTCCCGGTCTCCGCTCATATCAAGTGATACGTCCTCCCGTCCCGGCGGGTTGCATTTTTTTCATCAGCAACGCACGCGCCCGGAACAGCCGGGCTTTGACAGTCCCCTCCGGCACACCCAGAACGGCGGCGATTTCGGAGCAGCCCATCCCCTCCCGGTATTGCAGCAGCAGCGCCTCCCGGTACAGCGGCGGCAGGCGGGCAAGCAGCGCCTCGGCCTCTTCATGCTCAAAATTCCGGGCCGCCGCCGCTTCCGTGGAGGAGGAGGGATCCTCTATTTCAAGCGGGCGCTCCTCATCATCCAGCGACAGCTGTTCCGGCCTTTTTTTCCGCAAATGGTCCATGCAGCAGTTATGCGCTATCGCAAACAGCCAGGTCATGAAAGGCCGCCGCCTGTCATAAGAGGCCAGATTGGCGAAAACCTTCAGGAAAACAGTCTGGGCAATATCCTCGGCGTCCTCCGGAGCGGCGGCAAAGCGCAGTATGAAGCTGAAAATCCGGTTTTTGTGAATATTCAGCAATTCCTCATACGCGGCTTCATCGCCCCGAAGGCAGTTATCCAGCACCCTTTCATCCATCATTAAATATACGGCTCCCGTTCACTTGCGGTTGCGCTTTGTGTATAATCTAGGATACTATATGCGAACACCGGGGGCACTATGTCCGAAGTCAAACGAAAAATAGCGGTGGTAGACGACCATCCGATGATGCGCAGCGCGCTGGCCGACATGATCAAGGCCAAGACCAGCCATATATTCGCCGGAGAGGCCTGCAACCTCTCCCAGGCCAGGGCGCTGATAAAAAAGACTTCCCCCGACGTGGTCATCCTGGACATTTCCATGCCGGACGGCAGCGGGCTGGAGCTTGTGCGCGAGCTTAAGGCCATGCTGCCCCGCACCAGCTTTCTGGTGTTTTCCATGCACGACGAGCAGACCTACGCCGCCCGCGCGCTGCGCGCCGGCGCCAGCGGCTATGTGATGAAGACCGAGCCGTTCGACACCGTGCTTGTCGCCATAGACAGGGTGCTGGCCGGGGAGATTTTCATAAAGGAAGAGCTTAAAAACGACGTTCTGGTCAGCCTGCTGGATTCTGGCGATTCAAGCCGCACGCCGGACAAAAGGCTCTCCGACCGGGAAATTGAGATTTTCCGCGCAATGGGGCGCGGGCGCACGACACGGGAAATAGCGGAAAGTTTCAACCTCAGCGTGAAAACGGTGCAGGCATACCGGGAACGTATCAAGGCCAAGCTGGGCATAGCCAACGCAACCGAGCTTATACAGCGCGCCGTCCAGTGGATTCAGGAAAGCGAACAGCCGGACAAGTTGTAGGGCTTTTCCCTTAAAACCGCGGGCGATTTCCTACAAAAAATTCAGTTTTTTCCCGATTACGGGAAATCGTCCGCCGCAGTATCCTATCGGAGGGGATAAACGGAGGCAGGCTATGATGTTTCCAGACTACGGCAAGAAGCGGCGCTACGCGCGGCTGAACCCTTCCTATGTGGCGTCCTGCGCCAAGACACGCCAGGGCTCCATGAACGAGGAAGAGCGCCGGCATGCGGCCTCCGCGCACGGGCGCAGCGGCGGTTTCGTATTCGCCAGCAAAGAGCTGTTCGGAATTGGCGATATACTCCGCCTCGAGCTGCGCATCCCCGGCTGGGCCAAATTCCTAGCGTCGCAGCCGCGCATGGCCAAGCCGCAGGAAGACGACAAGCTGGAAGTGCTGGGCAAGGTGACTCTGGTGGAAATGACGCTTGAGGACGACTACGACATAGGGGTCTGTTTTGTGAATCTGGACAGCGGCAGGCGCGAGCTGTTGCTGCGCCACCTGATAGCCGGAATGCACGCGGCACTGGGGCCGGCGCAGGCGTCTTTGGCGAAAAGAGGACGAAAACCCCTGTAATAAAAATTGTCCGCGCGCCATGCGCGGGCGAAAAAAGGCGGATGCCGGAACCTATCCCCCTCCGGCGTCCGCCCCTGTGTGTGCAAATTCTCCGCAATTGGATTTCGGAAAACGGGTGTATCAGCGCGCGAAAGCCGCCAGCAGGAAGAACACGCCGGCGAGCAGAAGGAACACGCCTATCTTCCTGCGCTCCAGCGCGATGTAGGAATCATTCAGAACGGTGTTTTTTATGAGGGTGTTTATGCGCGAGACGACATCCGGTCTCGCCAGATAGCAATAACCCAGCGCGATAAGCAAAAATCCCAGAACGATTTCGGTAATCATTTAGGCTTGCCCCCGTCCGGCGCGCGGTTGTGCCTGTTCATCGCCGCCTCCACGCCGTTCTCCACTATCTCCAGCGCGGCTTTGGCCGCCTCGTCCAGCATCTGCGAAAGCGGCTCCCGCTCGGTTTCCGAAAAACGCTCCAGCACGAAGGCGGCACCCTCCATCCACGCGGGGCGGGGGCCTATGCCCATGCGCAGCCGCGGGAAATCCATGCCGCCCAGATGGGCGATGACGCTTTTGACCCCGTTATGCCCGCCGCTGGAGCCGCCGCCGCGTATCCGTATCCGGCCCAGCTCCAGCGCGATATCGTCGCAGCAGACCAGCACGTCCCCGCGCGCCGCCCCGTGATAATCCGCGAAGGCGCGGACCATCACGCCCGAATCATTCATAAACGTCTGCGGCTTCACAAGCCAGAATTTCCTTCCGGCGTGTTCGCCGCGCGCGCACTGGCCCATGCCCCGCCAGGACTGCCATCCCTCCGCGCCCGCGCGCCGCGCCACCTCGTCGGCCAGCATGAAGCCGGCGTTGTGGCGCGTGCGCGCGTAGCGCGGGCCGGGATTTCCAAGCCCTGCGATAACCAGCGCGCCGCCGGACAACTATTTCTTCTCCGGCTTGGCCGGCGCCGCTTTCGCGGCGGGGGCCTTGGCGTCCTTGCCTGCGGGGGCCGCGGCTTTGCCGTCCTTGCCCGCCGCCGGGGCCGCGCCTTCGGCGCCTTCCTCTTCCTTCTTGCCCTTGGCGATAACTTCCGGCTCCGCCGCGCCGCCTTCCGCAGCCGCGGCCTCTTCCACCACCTCTTCCTTGGGTATGACGAGGTGGACAACCAGAGTCGTCGGCTCGCCCAGGGATTCCACGCCGGGCGGCAGCTGCAGGTCCGCCACGGTAACCGCCTGGTTAAGCACCAGATTGGCAACATCCACGGCGATTTCGGACGGGATGTCCGCGGGCAGGCAGCGCACGTCAAGCTCGCGCAACGCATGTTCCATAAGCGCGCCGGTCTCCTTCATCACCTTGCTGTCGCCGTGCAGCCGTATGGGCACGGTTATTTCCAGCTTCTTCTTCATGGAGATGCGCAGGAAATCCACATGCACCGGATCAAGCGTGATCACATGGCCCTGAATCTGCTTGATGATAACCTTGTCAGTCCAGTCTTCGGCGGACAGGTTTATTATGGAATTGCTGCCGGACTTCTGGAGCCGCTGCAAATCCTTTTCCGCAACCGAGATGGTTACCGGCGGCTTCTCGCCGCCGTAGACCACGCCGGGAATTTTCTTATCGCGCCGCAGGGAGCTTAAGAGCCCCTTGCCGCCCGTTTTCTGGCGGAGCTGCGCGGTTATGCTTAGTTCTTGCATACTTCCTCCTGTTAATCAAAAAGTTCGCTTATGGACAGCCCGTTATGGTTGCGCTGTATCGCCTCCGCCAGTATTTTGGCGGCGGACAACACCTTTATTTTCCTGCTGCCGTTGACGCGGGGCGGCAGGGTGTCGGTTATCAGCATAAGCTCTATGACGGAACGGTTGATTTTTTCCACCGCGTTGGCAGACAGCACCCCGTGCGTGCAGGCCGCTATCACCCGCGCCGCGCCGCATTTCTTGACGGCGTTGGCCACGGCCACCAACGTGCCGGCGGTGTCCACGATATCATCCACGATAATCGCGGTGGTGTCGGACACGTCGCCGATGACATTGTAGACGTGCGCCTCGTTGGGGCGGGGGCGGCGTTTGTCTATGATGACAAGGCCGGCGTTCAGCTTCTTGGCCGTCTGCCGCGCGCGCTCCACCCCGCCCACGTCCGGCGAGACCACAACCGGATTCTTGTAGTTCTGCTTCCTGAAATACTCCACGAAAGCCGGCGCCGCCTGAAGATGGTCCACCGGAATGTCGAAAAATCCCTGTATCTGGCCCGCGTGCAGGTCTATGGCCATGACGCGGTGGGCGCCGGCGACGGTAAGCAGATCCGCCACCAGCTTGGCGGTGATGGGAACGCGGGGACAGGTTTTGCGGTCCGCCCGGCCGTAGCCGTAATAGGGAATCACAGCGTTGATGCGGCCCGCGCTGGCGCGCTTGAGCGCATCTATCATTATCAACAGTTCCATCGTGTTGTGATTCACCGGGGGGCAGGACGGCTCTATCACATAACAATCGCAGCCGCGCACATTCTCAAGAATCTGGACATTGGTTTCTCCGTCGGCAAACCGCTCCACGCGGATTTCGCCCAGCCGGGTTTTGAGCGCCTTGGCGATGTCCGCCGCCAGGGGCAGGTTAGCATTGCCGGAAAACAGCTTCAGGGAGCCGATTCTGCGCAGTTCCACGGGTTCACCTCGCCTTTGCCGGAGTTTTCTGCTTGACTATCTGGCGGGCGCGGGCTATGGCCAGCGCGTCCGCGGGGACATCCTCGGTTATGGTGGAGCCGGCGCCTATTTTCGCGCCCCGCCCCACCTCAACCGGCGCGACGAGGTTTACGTTGGAGCCTATGAAAGCCCCGTCGCCTATAACCGTTCTGTGCTTTTTTACGCCGTCGTAATTGCAGGTGATGGTTCCAGCGCCGATGTTGACGCGCGCGCCAATCTCGGCGTCGCCCACATAGCTCAGGTGCGGGACCTTGGAGCCTTCGCCTATTTTCGCGGCCTTAAGCTCGCAGAAATTTCCGGCCTTTGCGTTGGCCTCCAGCCGGCAGCCGGGCCGTATGCGCGCGTACGGGCCGATAGTGCAGCCGCGGGCCAACTCGCTTTCATACACCAGGGAGCCGGAGAGTATTTTGCACCCCTCGCCCGCGCGGGAGTCTTTTATGACGGCGAAAGGGCCTATCTCGCAGCCTTTTCCGATGACAGTGTCGCCGTAAATATGGGTGCCGGGGTAAATGACGGTGTCGGCGCCGACGGAAACGGAGTCGTCTATGCAGACCGCGCCCGGATCGTAGATAGTAACGCCGCAGTCCATCAGCTCGTCCGCTTTGCGGGCGCGCAGCAGCTTGTCCGCGTCCGCCAGCTGCCGGCGGGAGTTTATGCCCATCGTCTCCGTATAATCGGCGGCGCGGCTGGCGCGGACCCTGCCGCCGGAGGCGGCAATAAGCTCCACCGCGTCGGTAAGATAGTATTCGTTCTTGGGCGGGTTGGGCCGGAGCTTTGGCAGCGCGGCCAGCAGCGCGGCGGATTCAAAAAGGTAAATGCCGGAATTTATCTCGGTAATGGCGGCTATTTCAGGGGAGGCGTTCGCCTCTTCCACGATTTTCTCTACGTCTCCGTTTTGTTTGCGGACAATTCTGCCGTAGCCGCCGGGGTCGGGCACGTCCGCCGAAAGCACCACAACGGAGCCGCCCAATCCCGCCATCCCGGACAGCGAGGCCGGGCGCAGAAGCGGCGCGTCGCCGCAGAGTATCAGCACCCGGGAGAATTTTTTTATGAAGGCCCGCGCCTCTTTTACGGCCGTGCCGCTGCCGGTAAGCTCTTTCTGCTCTATAATCTCGCAGCCGGATTTAACGCCCCACTTCGCGGCGTTGGCGGCAATCTCCGCCCGCACCAGTTGCGCCTTGTGTCCGGCCACCACGCACATGCCGGCGGGGGACAATGCGTCCGCCGCGCGCATCACGTGCGCGAGAAGCGGCCTGCCGCCCGCCTGATGCAGCACTTTGGGCAGCTCGGACTTCATGCGGGTGCCAAGCCCCGCGGCCAGTATCAAAACACCGGTATCGTCAAAACGTTTTTTTGCCATAGCAATTCGGAAAACAAAACAACCCCGCGCGGCAACGCCGCGCGCGGACGCCGGGCCTGTTCCGGGACAACAGCCGGTTGGCGCAGAATACGCAGGCTCCCGGCAGGCTCATATGATTGTACCAAAAAGGCCAGACGGAAAACCCTGTTAGAATTATCCAATGCAAGATGAGCCTGAAGGAATGCTCGTTTCCAACACAAGATGAGCCTGAACCGCGCTGAAATCGTCCGTTTGCGCTCCGTCGTTCGTAAACTAAGCCATGACGCTGGAAATGGA
>JBAZJT010000010.1 GCA_041651175.1 Elusimicrobiales bacterium
GTGTTGCCACCGTCTGGGGTATGGAACCCGGCATTACGGGGGAATTCTTAACCCCGTCTATGACGGTTTCAAGCGCCACGTTTGCCTGGCTGAGGGCAAGCGCGTTCTTGTCCATGGATGCGTTGGAAGTCGCCACCATCCCGGACATGGCCGCTATAGTCAGCGCCATCGCTGCCAGGGCTCCCACAGCCGCCAGCAGTTCAACCAGCGTCGCTCCGTGTTTGTTCATAACTCCTCCTTAAGTGTGTTCCCGCTGCACAGTTTGCGACCGCGGTTCCAATAAAAAAACTTACTCCTCTCCAGCGCACATGCGCACACGCGCATTGCCGAGAAGACTGCCTTTCAAGAACCGCCGCACTGCAACTTCACCGTGCTCCTGGTATAGTATACCCCTTCCCGCGCACAAGTCAAGGCCTGATTTTTCAGCGCGGGCTTTACTTGGGTTCCGCGCAATAGCTACCATGATTCCCGATGAACGACAATCAGTCCCGCATGGGCGCGTGGCTGGCTTTTCTGGGGCGGCACTGGCTTGCCGCGATATTCCTGCTTGCGCTGGCGCTGCGCCTTCTGTTCCTGCTGCAATGGCGGCAAACGCCATATTATCCGTTTCCCGTCGTGGACGCCTGGGTGCATCAGCAATGGGCCAGGGACATTCTGTCCGGACATTTCATCCGCGACAAGGCGTTTTATCAGTCCCCGTTTTACCCTTATCTGCTGGCCGGCGTATTCAAAATTTTCGGCGCAAATCAAATATACATGCTGCTGATACAGGCTTTCATTTCCGCCGCGTCGGCTGTCATAATCGCGCTGGCGGCGCTGCGGTGTTTCGGAAAAAAGGCCGGGGTTACCGCGGGCATTATGTGCGCGGTCTATGTCCCTTTCATAATGTACAGCGCGGTCCTGCTGAAAGAGACCTGGGTCATTTTCAGCTTCTCGCTCCTGTCGCTGCTGGCGCTGCGCGTTCTGGACACCGGGCGCGGCGTATTCCTGTGCGGCCTGTGCGGCGGCTGGGCGGCGCTGTCCAGAGGAAATATCCTGCCCGCGCTGGCGGTGATACCCGCTTTCTGGCTGCTGCGCGGGCCGGTGTTAAAACCTGCAAAGACCATCGCGCTGTTTTTTCTGGGCATCGCGCTGCCGGTGCTGCCGGCCACATTGCACAACTATATCGCCAGCAGGGATTTCGTGCTTATAAATTACACCGGCGGTTTCGTGTTCTATATCGGCAACAACGGCACGGCCATCGGCGCGATGGATTACCCGGACGGAATTTCCAGCGCGCCGCTGCTGGAGGAGGCGCAAAGCTCCGCCGCCGCCTGCCAGGAGTCCGGACGGCTGCTGAAGCCTTCCGAAATATCCTCGTTCTGGTTCCGCAAGGGTTTGCGGTTTATAAAAGAACATCCGCTTGACTGGCTGAAGCTGACCGCGCGCAAAACCTATATCTACTTCAATCATTTTGAGCCGCCGGACATGTATAATCTCGCCTTTGTGGCGGAGAATTTCCGCACCTTGCTGGGCTGGCCTCTGCCGGGCTTCCTGTTCGCCTGCAGCGCGGGGCTGCTGGGCATCTGCCTGCTCTGGGACTGGAACCGGCGCTCCGCCATGCTGGCGGCGCTGGCGGTTTTGTATTCCGCGTCTGTCATCGCGACATCGGTGATGGAGCGATACCGCCTTCCGGCGCTTGTTTTCCTGCTGATATTCGCCGGCGGCGCGCTTGCGCGGCTTACAGAGGCCGGTTTCTGGAGAAATATTCCGGGCCGGCGGCTGGCGGCGGCATTGCCGCTATTGATACTGCTATGGCTGCCGCCTTTCCTCAATCCGCGGCCTGTGGAGGCGCAAAGCTGGTCGCAGCTCTCGGTTATTTATGCGGTGCAGCACAAGGACGATTTGTCGCTTGACGCGCTGCGCCGCGCCTTTGACGCGGACCCGGCAAGAGTTACGGCGGAGGCCGTTATCAACGGCGCGCTTATAAGCGACCGGCTGGGGTATAAAACCCAGGCGCGCAGCATCTATGACGCCGGAATAAAATTTTATCCAGACAACGCGGACCTGTATCTGGACAAGGGCGCGCTTCTGTTTGAGATTGGCGAGCGGGAGGAGGCCGTCTCCCTCATGGAAACCGCCGCCAGGCTTGACCCGCAGTCTGAAACGGCGCGCAAAAACCTGTTCCTTGCCTATGCCGCAATGGGAGACAAAAAACGCGCCCTGCGCAACGGCCTGGAGGCGGTGCGGTTGTCCCCGGGCAATACGGAGCTTAAAGCCGCGGTGGAAAGGCTGAGGAAAACCGGCTTGCCGGATAAATAATTTCCGCCGCCAGCCGCAGTTTGATAATATTTGGATATTCACCCGCATTCGGTGTATGCGGGCTTTTGGCAAGGGGATATATGAATCGGGACAAAACGAAAAACCTGAGATTTCTGGGCTACGGACGGCAGTACATTGACCATGAGGATGCAAGGGCCGCCGTCCGGGCATTAAGGAGCGACTGGCTGACACAGGGGCCCGGGATAGAGGAATTTGAAGCCGGCCTGCGCCGCATCACCGGCGCGGAATACGCCGTCGCCGTGGCCAACGGCACTGCGGCGCTGCATATAGCCGCGCTGGCAGCCGGGCTCAAGCCCGGCGACGAGGCTATAACCTCCGCCATGACATTCGCCGCCTCCTGCAACTGCATAGCCTACGCGGGAGCCAAACCGGTCTTTGCGGACATAGAGCCGGACACCTATAATATAAGCCCCGCCGAAATAGAGCGCCGGCTGAACCCGCGCGTAAAAGCCGTAATCCCCGTTGATTTCGCCGGCAGGCCGGCGGATATGGAGGAGATTTGCGCCCTGGCCAGGCCGCGCGGCATGACCGTCATAGAGGACGCCGCGCAGGCCATAGGCAGCCGCTACCGCTGCGGCGCGGCGGTGGGCTCCTGCAAATATGCGGACATGACGACTTTCTCCTTCCATCCGGTCAAAAACATCACCACAGGCGAGGGCGGCGCGGTAACCACCAATGACAAAAAACTCTATCAGACGCTGCTGCTGCTGCGCACCCACGGGATAACAAAGGATCCCGCGCAGTTTTCCCTTGTCCCCGACGGGCCGTGGCATAACGAGATGCAGATTCTGGGCTTTAACTACCGCCTGTCCGAGATACATGCCGCCGTCGGGACTTCCCAGCTTGCCAAGCTCTCCAGGTTCATCCTGCGGCGGCGCGAAATCGCCGCGATGTACGATGAGGCTTTCGCGCCGCTGGATTTTGTGCGGATACCGCGCGAAAGGCCCGGCGGAAAGAGCGCCATTCACATTTACGCCCCGCTGTTTGATTTCGCGCGCATAGGCAAAACCCGCGCGGAGGTTTTTTCGGAATTCGCCTCGCGCTGGAGGATAGGGCTTAACGTGCATTACATCCCGCCGCATCTGCATCCGTATTACCGGCAGCAATACGGCTACAAGCCCGGCGATTATCCCAACGCGGAGTATTACTACAGCCGCGCCGTCAGCCTGCCGCTGTTTTACGGCATGACCAATGCCGAGGCGCGCCGCGTGACAGACGCGGTCCGCTCGCTGGGGACGCGGTGAAAAAAGCGTTCCTGTCCGCGCTGCTGGCGGCGTTTGCGGCGGCTCCGTCCGCCGCCGGCGCGGACATAGTTTTCCTGAGCGATTTTGGCCTGACAGACGATTCCGTCGCGCTGTGCAAGGCTGCCATGCTCAATGTTTTCCCGCAAGCCCGGATAACGGACATGACGCATAACGTGGAGCCGTTCAACATCCGGCTGGCCTCTTTCCTGCTGGCGGGCCAGGCCGCGATGTGGCCGCGCGGAACCGTCTTTGCCGCGGTGGTGGACCCCGGCGTGGGCACGGCGCGCAAAGCCATAGCCCTGGAAACCGAAACCGGCCAGTTCTTCGTCGGGCCGGACAACGGCATTTTTACGCTGCCGGTTCTCCGTTTCGGCCTCAGACGCGCGGTCGCGCTGGAAAACGGGGAGTTTTTCAGGCAGCCGGTGTCGGCCACGTTCCATGGCCGGGACGTGTTTTCTCCCGTGGCGGCGCGGCTGGCCATGGACGACTCGGTTTTCGCCCGGCTGGGCCCGCCCGTGAAACCGGCGATGTCAAGCTGGAAGCAGGCGTCTTTTGACGGGCGGGAATTTTCCGGCTCGGCTGTTCACGCGGAGGCCCCCTACGGCAATATCTGGACGGATATAGGTGAGGAGTCCGTCGCCCGCTCCGGGCTTGTGGCCGGCTCCACCGTAGCGGTAACAAGCAGGGGGCGTTCACTGGAGGCGGTGTTTGTCCGCGCCTTCGGCGACGCGGGCGAGGGCGCGCCGCTGGCCTATATCAATTCGCGCGGGCTGCTGGCGCTGGCGGTGAACCGCGGCGATTTCGCCCGGCTTTCCGGCATGAAAACCGGGGACGAAATCACTATCCGCCTGCCGGATCCGGCGCTGATTGACATGGAAAAAGCCCCGCACGGGGGCATTGTTTTTGACATACGCTATGCCGGGCCGGATAATTTCACCGGCAAAACCGTTTACCCCGCCGCCAAATGTTATTTAAGAAAACCCGCCGCCGACGCGCTGGCAAAAGCCGCCGCGCTTGCCGCGCCTAACAGGCTGTGCGTGCTGGACTGCTACAGGCCGCTGTCGGTGCAGCGCAAATTCTGGGCGCTGGTGCCGGACGAGCGTTTCGTGGCAGACCCGGCCAAAGGCTCGCGCCACAACAGGGGGATGGCGGTGGACGCGGCTTTATGCGACGGCTCCGGCAAATGGCTGGAGCTGCCCACCAAATTTGACGATTTCTCCGAGCGCGCCGCCCGGGACTGGAGCGGGGCTTCTCCGGCTGCGGCCACAAACCGCAAAGCCCTGGAAGACGCAATGCGCGGCGCGGGATTTTCCGGCCTGCCGTCGGAATGGTGGCATTTTGACTATCCCGGCTGGCAGTCCATGCCGGTCATGGACATCCCCTTTTCGGAATAAGCCGCCGCCGGAGAATTGCCGTCCCCGTAATAAAAATGGCAAAATAGTAATACCGTACGGAGGTTTTGATATGCAGACAGCCGCGCTTTCAGTGGAAAAATCCCTGGTGCTGGATTACAAAACGTCCAGAGCGCTTATTTTTCAGGCCGGATTGGTGGCGGCGGCGGTTGCGCTTCCCGCTTTGTGCCATCTTGCGGGCGCGCCCGTGCGCGTAATTCTGCCCATGCACTGGCCGGTGCTGGCGGCGGGGCTTGTTTACGGCTGGCGGGGCGGGCTTATGGCCGGGCTGGCCGCGCCCGCGGCCAGTTTTGCGCTCTCCGGGATGCCGGCGGCGGCTTTGCTGCCGGTCATGGGGCCGGAAATAGCGGTTTACGGCTTTGCCGCAGGGTTCCTGCGCCAGAACATGCGCCTTTCCTCCCGGCTTGCGCTGCTGGGGGCCGTGATAGCGGGGCGCGCCGCTTTTCTGGCCGCCGGCGCCGCGTTCACGCAGAACGCCGGGATGCCGGGGCTTGCCGCCGCGCTGCTGCCGGGGATTCCGGCGGCGCTTGCGCAGATTGCCGCGCTGCCGGCGTTTGCGCGCAAAATGACAGGGAACGAATGAGAAAAATACGCCGCTTCAGCGCCTCGCTGGAGCCGGACATTCTGGAAAAGCTGGAGCGGTTCCGCCTCCACCGCGGGCTGCCGACGCGTTCCGACGCGCTGCGCGCGCTGGTGCGCGGGCATGTGCTGGACCAGGGGTGGAAGGGCGCAAAAGCCGCCTACGGCGTGATAACCATGCTCTACGACCATCACGGGCGGGAAACCCTGCGCGAGCTTACCAGGATACAGCACGATTCCGGCGTGAGGATAATCGTTTCGCAGCATGTCCACCTGACGCATCACATGTGCCTGGAGGTTGTAACCGCCTGCGGGCTGCCCGCCGGGCTGGAAAAGCTGGCAGCCGAGCTTGGCGCGGTGCGCGGCGTAAGGCGCGCCTCGCTGGCGCGGGCGGCGGTGCCGGGCGATATCGCGCCGGAGTGAATTTTTTTTGGTATTCGGTAATACCAAATCAAAATAAGTAATAACACAAAAGGAGGTTTCACAATGTCTGTCCGCGCAGTTGTAACAACGGTTGTGCTGGGAGCCGCTCTAATGCCTTCGGGGGCTTTGGCCCAGCTGGCGGGGCCGAGGCTCAATTCCATGATCGCCGCGCCGGAGGGGACGGCGGCCCTGTCGGTTTCCACAAGCCCGCCTTCGGATATCGCCCCGACGCTGACGCTTGACGGCGGCCGCATGGAAGCCGCCGGCTACGCCTCCGCCGCCGACGGGCTGGGGCTGCTGCCCGGCATATTCGTGCGCCGGACAAACGAATTCGGCAGGGCCGACCCGGACATACGCGGCTTCGGCGACAACGGAACGCGCATCTCGGTCATGGTGGACGGCAGGCCGGAGAAAATGCCGTTTTTCGGCTGCGTTGTTACCCATTCGCTCACGCTCAACAACGTGGAGCGGGTGGAGGTTGTTGAAGGCCCCGCCTCCGCGCTGTTTGGCTCCGGCGCGATAGGCGGCGCGGTAAATATCGTAACGCGCGGGGCGCAATCCCCCTTCGAGGGCGATGTAACGGCGTCCTACGGCTCCCACAACACCCGGCTGCTGCGGGTGCGGGGCGGCGCCTCCAGCGGAAACAACGATTTCTTCGCCGCCGGTGAGCGGCGCGCCAGCGACGGGTTCACCAACAACTCGTCCTACGACGCCGGGGATTATACCATCGAGTATGGCCGCAAGGTAAACGACAACTGGCGGCTGCGGCTGCGGAACACCCTCTATTCCGGCACGGAATACGACCCCGCTCCCGTGGACCTCGCCCCGTCGGCGACGTCGTGGTTTGACTATCGCCGCGGCGCGGCGGACCTTTCCGCCGGATACAAAAACGACGGCTGGACGGGCGCGGCCAAGCTCTACAACACCTACGGGCGCCATTCGTTTTCCAACGGCTGGCTTTCCGACGACAATACCTACGGCGCGTTGGTCAAAGGCGGCTGGGCGGGCGATTCCGGCGCGCGGGCCGACGCCGGCGCGGAATACTCCTGGATGGGGGCGGAACGTTACGCCTTCTCCACCACCCCCAATCAGGCGTATAACAGGTATGAATACGCCGCCTACGCCGCGGCGCAATCGCCGCTGGGGACAATGCTTCTGGCCAACGGCGCGTTACGGCTGACCGGCGACAACAATAATGCCGCCATAGGCGTTCCCTCCGCGGGGCTGGCGGTAAAGCCCTGGAACGAGGTGGAAACGTATGCCGTCGTTTCAAAGGGTATCCGCTTCCCGCAGATGAGCGAGCTTTACGCCTTCCCGGTCAGCAACCCGAACCTCAAGCCCGAAACGGCCTGGGGGTATGAAGCCGGCGTCAAATACCGCCCGGCGGAGCGTCTCCACCTGCGCGCAAGCGCCTATATGACCGAGGGGCATGACCTTATACAGGTGCAGTCCGGCCTGTACCGGAACGTGGGCGATTATCTGTTCCGGGGATTCCAGGGCGAGGCTAAATACGATCTAACCGGCGGACTCGCGCTGTCGGCCAATTACACCTTCCTGGACCCGGGCATCCGGACGACCGGGCGTCCCGCCAATACCGCCGTTGCCGGACTGGTTTTTGAGGACGGCGGAACCGGCCTCATGGCCAACTGCCAGTATGCCGGCGGCTACTACGGCGGCGACAACCGCGCCGTGCCGCTTAACGACATATTCACCGTGAATCTGAGCGGCTGGCGCAACCTGTCGGAAGGGTTCAGGCTGTTTGCCGGGATAAACAACCTCTTTGACAGGCGCTATGTCATTTACGCCACCAACACGGCGTTCACGGGCCAGTTCCTGCAGCCCGGGCTGACGATAAACGCCGGCGTGAAAGTCCTGTTCGGGGGGCGCAATGGTTAGCCGCAAGAAACCGGCGCGGACCGTCAAAACGGCGGGCCGCGCCGGCGGCCTCCGGGCGCGCTGCGGCCACGGCGGGGCTCCTCCCGCGCGGCGCGCCCGCGCGGGAAAATCCGCCGCCGGAACGCGGGAATTTTTTGACAGGCTGGCCCCCGTCTGGGACAGCATGGAAAGGAAAACAATCGGGAAAGTCATAAACAAAATCCTGGACAGGATAAATCCGGGGCCGGGGGATTGCGTTCTGGATGTAGCCTGCGGGACAGGAGCGCTGACGCCTTTTCTGCTGAAACGCGGCGTTAAAAATCCGCTGAGCCTGGATTTTTCCGGGAAAATGGCGCTGGAGTTCTCCCGCAAGTTTCCCCGGCTTAAAATCCTCGTGGCTGATTATCTGGAAAAGGGCCTTTTCCCGGAGGAAACATTCTCCAGGATAATCGTCTACAACGCCTATCCGCATTTCGGGGACAGGCGGGCGCTGTTCTCCAACTCCTTCCGCTATCTCAAAGCTGGCGGCGGGCTTTATATCGCGCATTCCATGAGCCGGGAAGAGCTTAACAACCATCACCGCAAAAGCCCGGAAGTGGAAAGCCATATGCTGGAATCGGACGAGGCTGTGCGCGCTCTCTATGCCGCCGCCGGGTTTGAAAATATTGTGGTGGACAACGGAAGCTATTTCTACTCCTGCGGTTTCAAGCCCGTGAGGTAGCTGCTGGGGCCGGGCGGGAAAGCTCGCCCCCCGCCGCTAAAAACCGCAAGGCCCCGGAGGATGCAATGCGCTGCGCGGGGTTTTCCGGCCTGCCCTCTGAATGGCGGCATTTTGACTACCCCGGCTGGCAGTCCATGCCGGTCATGGATATCCCATTTTTTGAAAAGCTGTGGTGTATTGGCAAATGGCAGTGAAAACGGAATCAAACCACGAAACACACGAAAAGGGAACAAAAAAGTTTCCGGTAGTTGTTCCCGCCTTGTTCCAGAGCCTTTTCGTGTGTTTCGTTCGATGACGGACGTCGTTATTTTTGACATTTGTTTTTTTATTCGCGCGGTTGTTTCCGGCAATACGGGACAGCAAAATATGGCATCGTGGAAAAAATGGGTGATGTTGTGGGTTGCGCAGCCCTTGATATTGCCGCCGGGTTTTATTTAGAATTCGGTATCATGGAACGGCGCAGATATACGCGCGGCTGGCGGGGGGCGCTGAAGATGACCATGTTCCGGCTCACCAATCCCCGCAGTCCGGCTGTGTGCAAAAATGTAAGCGCGGGCGGGCTGCTTATAGAGATTTCGGAACCGCTGGAAGCGGGCCGGGTGGTGTATTTTGAAATGGGATTTGCCGGCCTGCAGGCGTTCGCGGAGCAGTCCGGCTGCGCGCCCGGCGCGGCAAAAAACGACATTATAACCGGCCAGGCCCGCGTGGTGCGGACGGTCCATGTTAAAAATTTGTCGGCTTTCGGGTGGAATACCGGCCTGGAATTTGTCAACATGCCGCAGGAAACCGCGCAATTGCTGGACAAGTTCATAATAAGCAAAACCGGGCCGGGCCCGCTCCCCTCCTGAGCAACCCTTTTGTCCTGCAATCCCAATTCCGTTGTCCAAAAAAAACGGACGCTGTCGGTGTCGGGGAAATGGATTGACACGGCTGCCGCCGGAATATACAATCTCACTGTGAAAGGTTTTGCGCGGGAGGTTTAACCGGCAAACAAAACACAATTTGAGAAGTTTAGGCTTCACCGGGACCATGCGTAAGAGCATGGTGCGCTCACTTTCCTTGCGGGAAGGGGCATAGGAAGAACTGGATTGAGGCCGCTTGATAGCTTGGCTTTGCGGCCAAGTGAAGGCGGCTTGTCATTTCTGGTTATCTTCCTAGCTGGAAATGATGGCCGCCGTTTTATTTCCCCGCTTGATTTTCCCTAGCCATCTGACCAGCTCAAAATTCTGCGCGATAGCAATTCGCGCATTTTGCGGAGTTTGGAGGCAGGGGATATGAATTCATTCGGCGCGGGGAAAATGGTAATTTCCGTCATAACGCTGGCAATGACGGTTGCGGCAGCCGTTTCGGCGCAGGAAAACATCAGCATCGCCAACGGCGGCAATTTGCGCATAGACGCCTTCGGGACCTGTAAAGTCGTAACCAACAACACGGGGCATGCGCTTTACGTTCCGGTCTACAGCGCGGGCGAATGGACCGGAACAAACGGGTTTATAGCAAAGCACGGCTCCAATATAACGCTCAGCGAGTGCGGCTGCCTGGCGCAGACCGTTACATGGTCAAATTGCAGCGGCAGTGTCGGCGCGCTGGCCCACGGGGGAAGCACGTCTGTTTCAGACTCCAGGGCTGTGTGGGTGGGCTCCGCCGTTACCGTAACCTGCAACAGCGGAACGTTGAGTCAAAGCTCGCCCTCATGCTTTCACTGGTATGCGGGAACTAGAGGTCAAGGGGGAGACGGGTCTTCCTGCACTACAACATGCTCCTCGCATGGCGGCTACAATGCAGCCACCAAAACCTATGCCGGCTCCGCCGGAACCGACGCGCACTGCCAGTCGGTGCTAAACACATTGGGAATTACGGACACGTGGTCTTCGCCGGGCTGTAATCAAGCGATAGGGTGCTCATTTTTTATCATAACAACAGGCAGATGCACCGTCGACACAACCGCCGACGCAACCGCTTATAACAGCCAGCGCGCCTGCGCCTGCAATCAGTAGCGCGGCCGGCCTTCTCTTTTCCGTTGCAGAGGAGCCCTCCGTTTGGCTATAATTGCATAAGGCGTCTTAAGTGTGTTTTTCGCCAATGCGGCTGCCGGTGAACTCCGGCATATTTCGCAATACAAAAGGCGTAAAATAAATGTCATCTCCAGGAGTTCTGATGGCTGAGGAGACGGCGGCGGAATCTGTTCTGGCTGGCGGTCCGGTTTCCCGGAAGGATGGCATCTGGGTGGAAACCGGAGCGCTCGGCTCCTATTCCGACGTTGAAGGCAGGGAAAACGAGATTTTGGACGAACTTAAAAAGCGGCCCTGGCTGGACGTCGTCCGCGAAAAATACCATAAAAGCAATCCCTGGCTCTACAGCATTATAACCGACAGGGGGCGCGGCCTTTTCCTTGAAATGCTGCCGCTGCCGCAGGAAGGCAATTTCCTGGACGTCGGCTCCGGCTGGGGGCAGGCGGCAATTCCGCTGGCAAAAAGGGGATTGTCGGTATTCTGCCTTGATATTTCCGAGGGACGGCTTTCCGTGCTGCGCGAAATCGCGCGGCAGGAAGGCGTCGCCCCCGCCTGCCTGTGCGGCAATTTCCTCACCTATCCGCTGGCGGCGGAGCGGTTTGACGGAATCATTTTCAACGGCTCGCTTGAGTGGATAGCGCTGGGACATGACGGCCCCGTCCGCGCGCTTCAGGAACAGGCGCTTGCGAAGGCGTTCTCGCTGCTGAAACCGGGCGGGCTGCTTTACATCGGGATAGAAAACGCGCTGGGCCTTAAATACGTCCTGGGCTCGCCGGACGACCATACCTGCCTGCCGTATGTGAACATACTGGATTTTGACGAGGCCAACGCCCGCCACCGCCAGCAGCGGCAGGACCGTCCCCTGCGCGCCAGAACCTGGACGCTGGCGGATTACCGCCGCATGCTTGAAGGCGCGGGGTTCGCGGTTTCCGAGGTTTACGGCTGTTTCCCGGATTACAAAATAATACGCGATATGGTGCCGCTTTCCCAGGTCAACAAATGGCTGCTGGCGGGCCGGCTGAACTGGGAGGAGCATGACAACGGCCTGCCGCTGGCCTGCGCGCCGCTGCTGAAACCGCTTTACAAGGCGCTGGCCGCCAACGGCGCGGCGGAATTGTTCTGCCCGTCCTACGGGATTGCCGCCGTAAAACCAGCCGGGGGGCAAAGCTGATGGCGCCGCGCGTCATAACGCTTCTGCGAGAGAAGGGGCTGCTCTCCAAAGAGCAGGCCAAGGGCGCGTCGCTGCGGCTGGCGCTCAATCAGGTCAACCGCCCGCAGGAGAAAACGCAGAAGCGGTTTTCGGTTTACATATCCGGCAGGCCGGAACTGCATGTGCGCTTCGTGCCGGACGCGCTGGGGACCGCGCCCGCGCATATAGAAAAAATCTACTCGCTCTATTCAAGGGCGCAGACTTTCGGCATTCCCGCGCTGCACGCCGCCATAACGGCGGACAAAGGCGTGTATTTCGTTGAGGATTACATAGAGCATTCCGCCTCGCTGGAGCAGTTGTGCGCGGCGGGCAAAGTCCCCGCGGCGGACTCGGCTGCGATAGTGCGCGCCGCGCTGGATGAAATCTGGTCATGGGGCGAGCCGGCGTCCGACGAGTTTGTCAACGCCGAGCTGGAAAAATACTCCGCCCTGCTGCGCGGCATTTTCCCGCATGAGGAATCCGTCCGCAAGGCGGCTTTTGATTATCTTGGCGAATGCGTCCGCTCCCACAAAAACGGGATGAGGCTGGTCTGGTCCACCGGCGACATACTGGATCGCAATTTCCTCTTCTCCGGCGGCAAATGGCGGCTTATAGATTTTGAATTCAGCCATCCCACGCTGTTTTTTGCCAAGGAAGCCTACCGGAGCCTTTTCTATTCCCCCGCCATGAAGGCGCTGCGCGCGGGGGATTTGTTCTCCCATCTCAACGGAATGCCCGACGGCGCGCTTTACATGGCCGCCCTTGTCTGGGAATGGGGGCTGCAAACCATGGCGGTGGACCCGGCCAACCATCCGGCGGTGCTGGCCGAATACAGGGGCAAAATCATTTCGCATCTGGACGGGCTGGCCTCTTCCGGCGCGGCGCATGTGCCGGAAAACAGCCTGCTCAAAACCGCCTACGAGGCCGCCAAATCCGCCGGACAGAACAGGGCCGAGGCCGAAAAACTGCGCGCCGAGGCCGGCAAAGCCCGCGAAGAGGCGGCCCTGGCCCGCCGCGAGTTTGACACATTCCGCGCCGAGACCGAGAAGAAACTATCCGAACTCTCCGCCATGTCGGAGGAGCGGCTGCTCTGGGGCAAATCGCTTGAGGCGGAGCTGGACAAGACCCGCGGCGAATACCGCCAGCTCATACGCGAATTTGACGAGAGAAACAACCGCGCCGGCTCGCTGGACGCGGAGCTGAAATCCCTGCGCGCCGCGCATGACGCCCTTGCCGTGGAAGCGGACAGCCTGCGCGCCGGATTGTCGGCAGGCGAGCGCGCCCGGCAGGAAGCGGCCCTTTCAGAGGATCGTTTGCGCTGGGGCAAGTCGCTGGAAGCGGATTTGGAAAAGCTGCGCGGCGAATACCGCCGTCTCAACGGCGAATTTGAGGAAAGAACCAAATGGGCCAAATCGCTGGACGCGGAACTTGAAAAAACGCGCAGGGATTCCGCCAAAGCCAATGCGGAAATCTCCGCCATGTCGGAAGAACGGCTGCGCTGGGGAAAATCGCTGGAGGCGGAGCTTGAAAAAGCGCGCGTAGACCATAAGCGCCTGTCCGCCGAATTTGACGAGAGAAGCGGCTGGGCCAAGTCGCTGGATACGGAGCTTAATTCGCTTAAAGCCGCCTTCGCCGGGTTGAAAGCGGAGGCTGAAAAGGCCCGCGCGGATTCTTCAAGTCTTGACAGCGCGCTGGACGAGCGGACGAAATGGGCCAAGTCGCTGGAAGCGGAGCTTGAGAAAGCCCGCGGCGAATACCGCCGTCTCAACGGCGAGCTTGAGGAAAAAGCGAAGTGGGCCAAGTCTCTGGATACGGAGCTTAATTCCCTCAAGCCCGCTTTCGGCGGGCTCAAAGCCGAGGCTGACAGGGCCCGCGCGGATTGTGCGCGCCTTAACGGCGAGCTTGAGGAAAAAGCGAAATGGGCGAAATCGCTGGACGCGGAGCTTAATTCCCTCAAGCCCGCTTTCGGCGGGCTCAAAGCCGAGACTGACAGGGCCCGCGCGGATTGTGCGCGCCTTAACGGCGAGCTTGAGGAAAAAGCGAAATGGGCGAAATCGCTGGACGCGGAGCTTGAAAAGACGCGCAGGGATTTTGCCAAAGCCCATGCGGAAATCTCCGCCATGTCGGAAGAGCGGCTGCGCTGGGGCAAATCGCTGGAGGCGGAGCTTGAAAAAGCGCGCGTAGACCATAAGCGTCTGTCCGCCGAATTTGACGAGAGAAGCGGCTGGGCCAAGTCGCTGGATACGGAGCTTAATTCGCTTAAAGCCGCCTTCACCGGGTTGAAAGCGGAGGCCGAAAAGGCCCGCGCGGATTCCTCGAACCTTAACAGCGTGCTGGATGAGCGGACGAAATGGGCCAAATCGCTGGAAACCGAACTTGAAAAGGCCCGCGGCGAATACCGCCGTATTAATGAAGAACTGGATGAAAGAACGAAGTGGGCCAAGTCTCTGGATACGGAGCTTAATTCCCTCAAGCCCGCTTTCGGTGGGCTCAAAGCCGAGGCTGACAGGGCCCGCGCGGATTGTGCGCGCCTTAACGGCGAGCTTGAGGAAAAAGCGAAATGGGCGAAATCGCTGGACGCGGAGCTTGAAAAGACGCGCAGGGATTTTGCCAAAGCCCATGCGGAAATCTCCGCCATGTCGGAAGAGCGGCTGCGCTGGGGCAAATCGCTGGAGGCGGAACTTGAAAAAGCGCGCGCCGACCATAAGCGCCTGTCCGCCGAATTTGACGAGCGAAGCAACTGGGCCAAGTCGCTGGATACGGAGCTTAATTCGCTCAAAACCGCCTTCGCCGGGGTGAAAGCGGAAGCTGAAAAGGCCCGCGCGGATTCTTCGAGCCTTAACAGCGCGCTGGACGAGCGGACGAAATGGGCCAAGTCGCTGGAAACCGAGCTTGAGAAAGCCCGCGGCGAACACCGCCGCCTTAGCGGCGAGTTTGAGGAGAAAGCGAAGTGGGCCAAGTCTCTGGATACGGAGCTTAATTCCCTCAAGCCCGCTTTCGGCGGGCTCAAAGCCGAGGCTGACAGGGCCCGCGCGGATTGTGCGCGCCTTAACGGCGAGCTTGAGGAAAAAGCGAAATGGGCGAAATCGCTGGACGCGGAGCTTGAAAAGACGCGCAGGGATTTTGCCAAAGCCCATGCGGAAATCTCCGCCATGTCGGAAGAGCGGCTGCGCTGGGGCAAATCGCTGGAGGCGGAACTTGAAAAAGCGCGCGCCGACCATAAGCGCCTGTCCGCCGAATTTGACGAGCGAAGCAACTGGGCCAAGTCGCTGGATACGGAGCTTAATTCGCTTAAAGCCGCCTTCGCCGGGCTGAAAGCGGAGGCCGAAAAGGCCCGCGCGGATTCTTCAAGCCTTAACAGCGCGCTGGACGAGCGGACGAAATGGGCCAAGTCGCTGGAAGCGGAGCTTGAAAAAGCCCGCGGCGAATACCGCCGTCTCAACGGCGAGCTTGAGGAAAAAGCGAAGTGGGCCAAGTCGCTGGATACGGAGCTTAATTCACTTAAAGCCGCCTTCGCCGGGGTGAAAGCAGAGGCGGACAAAGCCCGGGCGGACTGCGCCAACATTAACAGCGTGCTGGATGAGCGGACGAAATGGGCCAAGTCGCTGGAAACCGAACTTGAGAAAGCTTGCGGCGAATACCGCCGTCTCAAGGGCGAGATTGAGGAAAAAGCGAAATACGCCAAATCGCTGGAGACGGAACTAAATTCGCTTAAATCTGCCTTCGCCGGGGTGAAGGCGGAGGCTGAAAAAGCCCGCGCGGATTCTTCAAGCCTTGGCAGCGCGCTGGACGAGCGGACGAAATTGGCCAAGTCGCTGGAAACCGAACTTGAAAAGGTCCGCGGCGAATACCGCCGTCTCAAGGGCGAGATTGAGGAAAAAGCGAAATACGCCAAATCGCTGGAGACGGAACTAAATTTGCTGCGCGCCGCGCACGGCAGGCTTAAAGCGGATTCCGATAAATTCCGCGCCGAAGCCGCCGCGCTTTCCGAAGAGCGTCTGCGCCGAAGCAAATTGCTGGAATCCGAGCTTGAAAGAGCGCGCGCCGACCATAAACGTTTGACTGCCGAATTTGACGAGAGAAGCAACCGGGCCAAATCGCTGGAGACGGAACTTGAAAAAACGCGCGGCGAGCTGTCCGGCGCGCGGGCGGATGCGGATAAATTCCGCGCTGAAGCGCTGAGGGAGCGCGCCCAGTCCGCGCGGCTGAGCTCCGGGCTGGACCAGGCGCATGCCATAACCTCCCGCGCGCAAACCGAAATATCGCTGCTCAACAACGAACTGGCCCAGACCCGCGCGGAGGCCGCCGCGCATGCCAAAGCCGCCTCCGAAAAAACAACAGCTCTGGAAAGCGGGCTGGAAGCCTCGCGCCGTGAAGCTGCGTCCGCGCGCGGGGAGCTTGAGGGTGTCCGTTCGGAACTGGACAAATCCCGCGCCGAGACTTCAAAACTGCATGCGGATTTCGCAAAGCTGCGCGGGGAGCTCAATAATTCGCTGGCCGGAGCGGGCAGGTCGCGCGCCGAGCTTGAAGCCGCGCGCGCCGACTCCGAAAAATTCCAGACCGAGGCGGGCCGGCTGCGCGCCGCCAACGCGCGGCTGCAATCCGACGCCGCCGCCGACGTCCGGTCCGCAGCCGACAGGGCCGCTTTGCTTGAAAAGGAGATTGACGCCTCCTGCCGGGACGCGGCCTCCGCGCGCGCGGAACTGGCGCAGTCGCGGGAGGAGGCGGGCAAAATCCGCTCCGAGCTGTCCCAGGTGTGTTCCGAGCTGGAAAAACGGCAGGCGGAGACGGTTCAGAAGGATGCCCAGATTCACGATTTGGCAAAACGCCTGCTGTCCGGTGAGAAACTGGTGGCGGAAGTGATGTATTCGCGCTCCTGGCGGCTGACGCATCCGGGCAGGCTGGCGGGCAGGGCCGCGCGCAAAATGCTGCGCGTCTGCGGCATGCTGCCCGCCGGGGCCGCGGCGCCCGCGGAGGAAACCGCGCCCGCCGGCAAATGCGAGAAGATGAGGCTGCGGCTGGGCCTCAAGCTGGTGGAAATCGGAAAAAAAGTTTACCGCCGGCTGCCGGTTTCGCCGCAGACGAGATGGTTCCTCAAGCGGCTGGTGTTCCGCGTTTCGGGCAGGCTGCTGAGCCATACGCCCACATATCCCTCGTTTATTGAGGAAACTAAATTCTGGGACAAGCTGCGCAGCCGCCCGTTGTGTTTCACCAAATGGCCGGAGCCGAAGGTTTCCATAATAATTCCGGTGCACGGCCAGTACAATTTCACCTTCAACTGCCTGCAATCCATACAGCAAAACACCGTGGTGCCATATGAGGTGATAGTGGTTGACGACCGCTCCCCGGACCTGACGGCGAAAATGCTTTCGTATATTGAAGGCATCCGCGTGATAGGCAATAGCCGGAACCTGGGATTTTTGCGCTCCTGCAATCTGGGCGCCAGCCGCGCGCGGGGCGAGTATGCCGTTTTCCTCAACAACGACACGTTGGTCCACCCCGGCTGGATGAAGGAACTGCTGGGCACCTTTGACATCGCGCCGGACGCCGGCCTTGCCGGCGCCAAGCTGGTTTACCCCGACGGGCGGCTTCAGGAGGCGGGCGGCATAATCTGGCGCGACGGCTCCGGCTGGAATTACGGCCGGCTGGACGACGCCTCCAAACCGCAGTACAACTATCTGCGCGAGGTTGACTACTGCTCCGGCGCGTGCATCGCCGTCCCGCTTAAGCTGTGGAACCGGCTGGGCGGTTTTGACACGGATTACGCCCCGGCCTACTGCGAGGATTCCGATTTCGCGTTCAAGGTGCGCCAGGCGGGCAGGAAGGTGTATTACCAGCCCCTGTCGGTGATAACGCATTTTGAGGGCGTCTCCTGCGGGACCGATATAAACTCCGGCGTCAAGAAGCATCAGATGGTTAACGCGGAAAAGTTCCGCGACAAATGGCTTGCCACACTGGCTTTCCACCGGCCCAACGCGGAAAACCCGGAATACGAGAAAGAGCGCAGCGTTTCCAAAAGAATTCTGGTGATAGACGCCTGTACCCTCACGCCGGACCAGGACGCCGGCTCGCTGACGGTGTACAACCATCTGCTTAATTTCCGCGCGCTGGGCTATAAAGTCACCTTCATCCCGGACAATCTGGTCTACATAGACCGCTACACCGCCGATTTGCAGCGCATAGGCGTTGAATGCCAGTACCAGCCCCACATCGGCTCCGTTGAAAAGCATCTTCAGGAGCGCGGCGCGGAGTATGACGCGGTCATGCTCTGCCGGCCCTACATAGCGGAGCCGCATATAGCCAATGTCCGCAAATATTGCCACAAGGCCGTGGTGATTTTTGACACCGAAGATCTGCATTTTATCCGGGAAAGCCGGCAGGCTGCGCTGGAAAACAACCCCGCCATCGCCATCGCAGCCGAGCATACCCGCAAGCAGGAGCTGGGCGTGGCCGCCATGGCGGACTGCACTGTAGTCGTCAGCCCGCTGGAAAGGGATATTCTTATGAAGGAAAATCCCGCGCTGCGGGTGGCGGTAATTCCGCCGCCGCGCGACGTGCACGGCAGCGACAACGATTTCGACATGCGCTCCGGCATAATGTTCGTGGGCGGCTACCAGCATACTCCCAATGTGGACGCGGTGCGCTATTTCGTATCCGAAATTTTCCCGCTGGTCCGCAAAAAGCTGCCGGGCGTGAAATTCCATATTATAGGCAGCAAAATGCCGGATGTCATCAAACAGCTTGCCGCCGACGATATTATCATAGAAGGGTTCATGAAGGACCTGGCGCCGGCCTTCGCGCGGCACCGGTTGTCGATCGCGCCCATCCGTTTCGGCGCGGGCGTAAAATGCAAAATCCTTTCCAGCCTCTGCTACGGGCTGCCGGCGGTGGGCACAAGCGCGGCCTGCGAGGGGATGTGTCTGCAAAACGGCGCGGATGTGCTGATTGCCGACGCGCCGGAGGAATTTGCCGCCGCGATAGAGCAGCTTTACGCCAACCGCGACCTTTGGGAGAGAATATCACGCAACGGACTGGAGCTTATGAGAAAACGCTATTCCATGGAAGCCGCCCGCCAGACCTTCCGCGAAATCCTCAACATAAGGCGCGAGCAATGACGCAGAAAATCTCCGCCGATTGCCGGCATTTCCGCGCGCTTGCGCCCTGCGCGCCGCACAAGCAGAGCGGCGTCCGCTGCCGCTGCCCGCAGTATGAAAAAACGGGCCGCCGCTACCTGATTATCAAGCTGGGCGCGATAGGCGATGTTATCCGCACCACCCCGCTTTTGCGGAAAATAAAATCGGTCCATCCGGACGCGGAAATATGGTGGCTCACCAACACGCCGGAACTGCTGCCGGACGAGGTGGATCGCAAGCTTAATTTCAGCCTCGCCTCTGTCCTGCAGATAGAGGAAACCCGCTTTGATTTCGTGTTCAGCCTGGACAAGGATTTTGAAGCCTGCGCCCTGGCAAACCGCGTCCGCGCCAAAGTAAAGCGCGGGTTTATTCTCAAGGGTGGCAAGGCCGCGCCGGCGGACAAGGCGGCGTTCCATAAGTATTTCACCGGGCTCTTTGACGACGCCAACAAAGCCAATGTCAAAAGCTATCCGCAGGAGATTTTTGAAATCTGCGGCTGGAAATTCTCCGGCGAAAAATACCTGCTGCCGGATTTTTCGCAGGACGGCTATGAATGGGATTTGAAGCTGCTGCGCCCGCTGGCCGGCCTCAACACCGGCTGCGGCGGGCGCTGGACCAGCCGCCTGCTGCCGGAGCAGACGTGGATAGACGCGGCCCGGGGCTTAAGGCGCGCGGGGTTTGGCGTGCTGCTGCTGGGCGGCGAGGCCGAGCATAAGCGCAACCTTCTGATTGCGAAGGAAAGCGGCGCGCTGTATCCGGGATACTTTCCGCTGCGCCAGTTCATAAACCTGGTGGCGCAGACCGATATGGTGGTAACCGGCGTTACAATGGCGCTGCATATCGCCGCCGGGCTGGGCAAAAAAATCGTGCTGCTCAACAACATTTTCAACCCGCGCGAATTTGAGCTTTACGGCAGCGGCGCCATCGTGGAGCCGGACAAAGAGTGCCGCTGCTATTTCAGCCCGAAGTGCAAAAACAGCGAGTATTTCTGTCTTGACCATCTGCCGGCGGAAAAAATAGTTGCTGCCGCGCGCAAGCTGATGCCAGTGAAAACGGCATAGCCGAAATCATTATGAAACAGATAAATATCTGCGTTGTGGGAACGGGTTATGTGGGGCTGGTTACGGGGGCATGCCTTGCCGAGGCGGGGCACAGAGTGGTTTGCGTGGACTCGGACAAGTCCAAGATTTCCGCGCTCAAAAAAGGAAAAATCCCATTTTACGAGCCGGGGCTGGGCGAGATAGTCCTGCGCAACGCCAAAGCCGGGCGGCTGTTTTTCCTGGGCTCCATATCCGAGGCCATGAATTACAAAGGCCATGCGGCGCAGGTGGTGTTTATCGCGGTGGGGACGCCGCCGCGCTCCGACGGCTCGGCTGATTTGTCTTTTGTGGAGCGGGTGGCCCAGGAAACAGCGGCGCACATGCGCGGCTATACCGTCATAGCCGAAAAGTCCACCGTGCCGGTGGAAACCGGCGAATGGGTGATAAAAACCGTCTCCCGTTTTGCGCCCAAAGGCGTGGAGTTTGACATAGTCTCCAACCCGGAATTTTTAAGCGAGGGTCGCGCGGTTGAGGATTTCATGAAGCCGGACCGGGTGGTGGTGGGCGTGTCCTCGCCCCGCGCGGCGGAGGTTATGAAGGCGGTCTACGCCCCCTTCAAATGCCCGGTGCTTATAACCGATGTCAAAAGCGCGGAGCTTATCAAGCATGCTTCCAATTCGCTGCTGGCGGCGAAAATTTCGTTCATAAACTCCGTCGCCAATGTCTGCGAGCGCACCGGCGCCAATGTGGAGGATGTGGCCCGCGGCATGGGCATGGACAGGCGCATCGGCCCGCATTTTCTGCGCGCGGGCATTGGGTTCGGCGGCTTCTGCTTCCCGAAGGATCTGGAGGCCTTTTACTGGATAAGCAAACAAAAGGGCTATGATTTCGAGCTGCTGCGCGCCGTAAAAGACGTAAACGAAGATCAGAAGCTCTGGCCCGTGCGCCGCGCGGAGGAGGAGCTTTGGAACCTGGGCGGCAAAACCGTCGCGCTGCTGGGGCTGGCCTTCAAGCCGGACACCGACGACATGCGTTTTGCCCCCAGCATTGACATTATCCGCGCATTGCACGAGCGGGGCGCCAAAGTCCGGGCCTGCGACCCGGTGGCGCAGGCCAATGCCGCCAAAGTTATCAAAGGCGTCAAATTCTGCAAGGACGCCTATGACTGCGCCCGCGGCGCGGACTGCCTGATGGTGATAACCGAATGGGCGCAATTCCGGGAGCTTGACCTTAAAAAGCTCCGCGCCGCGCTGCGTCATCCGGTGGTCATAGACGGCAGGAATATATTTGACCCGGACAAAATGCGCGCGCTGGGTTTCGTGTGCCGCTCAGTGGGAAGGAAATAGATGCGGATTCTGGTTACCGGCGCGGCGGGCTTTCTGGGCAGCCATCTGTGCGGGCATCTGCTCAAAAAAGGCCATTCAGTAATCGGGATGGATAATTTCATCACCGGCTCGGTCGGGAACATTGAACAGTTCATGGGCGGGCCGGATTTCCTTTTCATCAAGCATGACGTCACAAACTACATACATGTTCCGGGCAAACTGGACGCGATTTTGCATTTCGCCAGTCCCGCCAGCCCGGAGGATTACATGCGCTATCCCATCCCCACCCTGAAAGTGGGCGCGCTGGGAACGCACAAGGCGCTGGGGCTTGCCAAAGAAAAAGGCGCGGTGTTCATGCTGGCCTCCACTTCCGAGATTTACGGCGACCCGTTGGTGAACCCGCAGCCGGAAAGCTACTGGGGCAATGTGAACCCCATCGGCCCGCGCGGCGTCTACGACGAGGCCAAACGTTTCGCGGAGGCCATGTCGGTCGCCTATCACCGCTATCACGGCGTGCAGGTGCGCATAGCGCGCATATTCAACACCTTCGGCCCCAGAATGCGGCTGGACGACGGGCGCGCCGTCCCCAACTTCATCACCCAGGCGCTTAAAAACAAGCCGCTTACCGTTTACGGCGACGGCGGCCAGACCCGCAGCCTCTGCTATGTCAGCGATCTGGTGGAAGGGCTTTATAAACTGCTGCTGTTGCCGCTGAACACGCCGGTCAACCTGGGCAACCCGCGGGAGACGACAATGCTGGAGTTGGCCCGCACCGTCAAACGGCTGTCCGGCAGCAGCTCTAAAATAGTTTTCCGGCCCCTGCCGGACGACGACCCGAAAGTGCGCTGCCCGGATGTAACCCTGGCGCAAAAGGCTCTCGGCTGGAAGACCAAAGTGCCGCTTGAGGCCGGGCTTGAAAGCACCATAGCCCATTTCCGCGAAAAACTGAAACTTCCCCGTCCCGCCCGGAAAAAAAATGAGAGTCGCTGATTTCGTCGCCGGAAAACTGGTAGAGCGCGGCGTTGAGCGCGTTTTTATGATAGTCGGCGGCGGCGCGATGCACTTAAACGACGCCCTCGGCAAATGCAAGGGGATTGCGCCGGTGTTTTTCCATAACGAGCAGGGCTGCGCCATCGCCGCCGAAGGCTACAGCCGCATGACAGGCAGGCTGGGCGTGGTCAATGTCACCACCGGCCCAGGCGGGCTGAACACGCTTACCGGCGTCATGGGCCAGTGGACGGATTCCGTGCCGGTCCTCTATATCTCCGGCCAGGTGAAGTTTGAGACCACCATTCATTACCGCCCGGAAGTCCCCGTCCGCCAGATAGGCGACCAGGAAGTCGACATTATAAAGGTAGTCGGGCCCGTCACCAAATTCGCGGTCAGCGTCACCAACCCGCAGGACATAGGCTATTATCTGGACAAGGCGATAAACATCGCCGTTACCGGCCGCCCCGGCCCGGTATGGGTTGATATTCCCATGAATGTGCAGGGCGCGCAGATAGACGAAAATTCTCTCCGCCGCTATGACCCAGCCGAGGATAAATTCATTTTTGACGAAGCCGCCGCCCGCTCCGCCATAGCGAAAACGGCTGAATTGCTTAAGAACGCGAAACGCCCCGTGGTTGTCGGCGGCAACGGCGTGCGCGCGGCCCATGCGCGGGACAAATACCTTGCGCTGGTCAAACGGCTGGGCGCGCCGGTGTGCTGCACTTTCAACGCGGCGGATATGGTGCCCAACGCGCACCCGCTTTTCGCCGGGCGGATAGGCACGGTGGGCGACCGGGCCGGAAATTTCGCGCTGCAAAACGCGGATGTCGCCTTGTTCATCGGCACGCGCAACAACATAAGGCAGGTAAGCTACGGCTGGAAAACCTTCGCCCGCCACGCGCATAAAATAGTCGTGGACGCGGACGCGGCGGAGCTGCAAAAGCACACCCTGACGCCCGACACCGCCGTCCATTGCGACGCGGGATTCTTCATTGACGCGCTTGCCGGAACGTTTGGGGACACCGTCCTGCCGGACTGGAAGGAATGGGTGGATTGGTGCGCGGAGCGCAAGCGAAAATATCCCGTCGTCCTGCCGGAATACCGCCGTTCCGAAAAAATCAACCCTTACGTTTTCATAGAGGAACTAACAAGGCAGACTTCCGCCGGACATGCCATCGTTACGGGCGACGGCACCGCCTGCGTGGCGCCGTTTCAGGCGGCGGACATAAAAGAAGGCCAGCGCGTTTTCTGGAATTCCGGCTGCGCCACAATGGGGTATGATTTGCCCGCCGCCATAGGCGCCTGCATCGCCTCCGGCGGAAAAGACACGGTTTGCCTCGCCGGCGACGGCAGCGTGATGATGAACGTGCAGGAAATGCAGACAATCGCCTATTACAGGCTGCCGGTGAAGATATTCATTCTCAACAACAACGGTTATGTCTCCATAAAACAGACGCAGGCCGGATTTTTCGGAATGCCGTATGTCGGCTGCGGGCCGGAATCCGGCGTCGGATTTCCTGATTTTCAGAAGCTGGCGGCGGGGTTCGGCATCCCCGCGCTGGAAATAGCGCAGCCCGCCCGGCTGGCGGAGGGCATCAAAGCCGCGCTTGCGGCGCCGGGCCCGGTCCTGTGCGAGGTGAAACTGGCGGAGGATTATATTTTCTCGCCCAAGCTTTCATCGGAGCGCAAGCCGGACGGGCGCATGGTCTCAAAACCGATAGAGGATATGTATCCGTTTCTTGACCGCGGCGAATTTCAGAAAAACATGCTTGTCCCGCTCTGGCCGGAGGAATGATGAGAGATGTCTTTCTGCTTGGCATTGAAGGCGGCATAGGCGCCGCCATCGCCGGCGTTTTTGAAAAGCGCGGCAACAAAATAACCGCCCCCCGCCTTGCCGATATGGACCTGGCCGCCCCGGGTTCCGTTGTAGCCTATCTCGGCGCGCTGAAGCTGGAGCCGGACGTTATAATCCACAGCGCGGGGATAAATACTCCCAAACCGGTTGAGCAGATAACGCCGGAGGATATGGAGCGTACCCATGCGGTCAACTACGGCGGCTTTCTCCGCGTCGTGCAGCATTTTATTCCCGGGATGAAATCGCGCGGGCGCGGGCATATACTGGCGGTGTCCTCCATATACGGCTCCATCTCGCGCGCCGGCCGGCTGCCTTATGCCACCAGCAAGCATGCGCTGAACGGGATGATAAAAACCATGGCCATAGAATTTGCGCCTTATAACATAATGGCCAACACAATCTCGCCGGGGTTTGTGGACACCGCGCTGACCCGTAAGAACAACGCGCCCGATGTAATCAAAAGGCTTGAATCCATGATACCGCTTGGCCGCATGGCCGCGCCGGAGGAAATAGCCGAGGCGGCTTATTTCCTCTGCTCGCCGCAGAACACGTATCTGACCGGGCAGGATATAACGGTCGATGGCGCGTTTTCCGCCGGAGGGTTCCAGCGATGACGGATTTTCTGATAGACGGCAAAAAATTCTCCGCCTCCTTCGGCGGCGCGGCGGAATTTGAGGTGAAATCCGTCCCGCGCCCCTACAATGTCGTCTGGGACGAAAATCCCGACGCTTTCGCCGGAATACGCGAACTGATGTCTTGTCCCGGAAACATTCTGCTTGCGGACGAAAAAGTGCTGCGGCTGCACGGCGGCGGCTTTGACGGCGGCCCGCGCATGATGAAGGCCGAGGCGACCGAGGAGTTCAAAACCCTCTCCGGCGTAACCGCGCTTATAGAGCTGCTGATGAAAAGCGGCTTTACCAAAGGCGAGACATTGGCCGTCGCCGGCGGCGGCATCATGGAGGATGCGGGCGCCTTCGCCGGCGCGGTTTACAAGCGCGGCATAAACTGGACGTTTTTTCCCACCACGCTGCTTGCGATGTGCGACAGTTGTATCGGCGGCAAGACCGGCATCAACCACGGCGGCGCCAAAAACCAGCTGGCGCTGTTTTCCGCGCCGCGCCGTGTCGTAATCAATCCCAATTTTTTAAAAACTCTGGAGCGGCGCGATATTTTGAGCGGCATGGGCGAGATACTGAAACTTTTCATAACCGGCGGGCCGGAGTATATCGCGCTGTACAAGGCGACCGTCAGAAACGGCGTCCCGGCGGAGTTTTCGGGTTTCAGGACGCTTCTGCTGAACTCGCTGGCGATAAAACGCGCCGTGGTGGAGGAGGACGAGTTTGAGCTTAACCACCGCCGCGCGCTCAATTACGGCCACACTGCCGGACATGCGGCGGAATCGCTTTCCGGCTATGCCATCCCGCACGGGCAGGCCGTGGCGATAGGCATTATAATCGCAAACGAACTGGCCGTCCGGCGCGGGCTGCTGCCCGCCGGGGAATGCGCGGAGATAAAAACGCTGGCGCTGGACATCATAGACGCGCAATCCATGCTCGCCATGCGCGCGCTGCCCACGGAAAATCTCCTGGCCCTGCTGCAAAAGGACAAAAAAGCTGTTTCCGGCGGGCTGTTTTTCGCGCTCATAAAAAACCCGGGGGAGACGGTTTTTGTCCGAACCGCGCTGGACGAGAAGCTCCGGTCCGAAATTTCCGGCATTATCAAGACGGAGTTCCGGTGAGATACCTGCTCTGCGATTTCGGCGCGACAAACGTAAAAACCGCCATAGTGGATTTGGACAGCGGGCGGTTCCGGCTGGCCCGCCGTTTTGACGCCGCGCCTTCGCGCGGCAAAGGCCCTTTCTGCGAAGCGCCGCTTAAAAAACTCTCGCGCCAGTTCGGCGATATACTGGATTATTACAGCGGGCGCGGCGGCTTTGAAGGGGTGTTCATCTCCAGCCAGATGCACGGTTTTGCCGTTGTTGACGGTAATTTCCGCCCCCTGACCGATTACATAAGCTGGAAGGACGAGCGTTCGCTTCTGCCGGTGAAAGGCCGGCCCTTTTTCCCCGCGCTGGAGCGCCAGTCCGGCGTCCTGTTCCGCCGGGAGACGGGGATGAGGCTGCGGCCCGGGCTTCCGTTTGCCAATCTGGCGTATCTGGCGCGGACAGGGGCGGTCAGGGCGGGCCGGGTCATAACCCTGCCGGACTGGCTGGCCGATATTTCCGGCAAAAGCGAGCGCGCTTCGCACGGGACCATGCTGGCCGGGCTGGGGCTCTATAACATTTACAAAAAGGCGCCTTCCGCCGCGCTGCTGGATTTGTGCGGCGGGAAATTCTCGCTCAACCGCGCGGCGGGGCCGGCTGTCCCCGCCGGGCACTGGGGCAAAATCCCCATATTCTGCGCCGTCGGCGACCATCAGTGCGCCGTGCTGGGCGCGGGCAACACGGAAAAAACCCTGTCCGTCAATATGGGGACAGGCTCCCAGGTTTCGCATATATGCCAGGCGCGCCGCTCCGCCGTTGAGCAGCGCCCTTTTTTTGACGGGCTGCTGCTGGATACAATAACCCATATCCCCTGCGGGCGCGCGCTGGAAAAATTTGCCGGATTTGCGGACGGGCTGCGCGGCGGCGGGGATTTTATGCGCGCTTATTTTTCCGCGCTGACGGCTGAAAAAATAGCCGCCTCGTCGCTGGAAATAGACCTGGCATTTTTCAAAAGCGCGTGGAACTATTCCGGCGGCGCGAAAATAACCGGAATCGGCGATAATCTCACGCCGGAAAATTACGCGGCGTCGCTTGCCCGCTGCCTGCTTGTCCAGTATGTTGAGGCGGCGCGCGCCGTTGACCCGCAGGGCCGGCTGAAAGAGTGGATTTTAAGCGGCGGCGCCGCCAGAAAGCTGAAACCGGCGGCGGCATTTCTGGCAAAACTGACGGGCCGCAAAATAGTTCCCGCCGCTCCGGCGGACGAAACCTTTCTGGGGCTGCGCGCGCTGGCGGTGATGCGCGCGCGGGGATTGCCGTCCGCGCTTGAGGCGCGGAATATATTCTGGAGGAAAACATGAAAGTGGTAATTCTGGCGGGCGGGCTGGGCACCCGGCTGGGTGAGGAAACCGGCCTGCGCCCCAAGCCGATGGTGGAGATAGGCGGCAGGCCGATACTCTGGCATATAATGAAAATCTACTCGCATTTCGGCTTCAACGATTTCATCATCTGCCTGGGTTACAAGGGTTACATGATAAAGGAGTACTTTGCCAACTACATGCTGCACAACTGCGATGCGGCGGTGGATTTGAAGGCAGGCTCGGTAACCATGCTTCACCGCGATGTGGAGCCGTGGCATATCACGCTGGCCGACACCGGAGCGGATTCGCTTACCGGATTGCGGGTCAAGCTGTCCGAGAAATATCTGGATGGCAAAACCTTCATGCTCACCTACGGCGACGGCGTTGCGGACATAGACATAAACCGGCTGCTGGATTTCCATAAAAAATCCGGCGCGCTGGCCACCGTAACGGCGGTGCAGCCGCCGGGGCGTTTTGGCGCGATGGATCTGGACGCGGCGGGCAAGGTCAAATCCTTCCGTGAAAAGCCGCACGGCGAGGATTCGTGGATAAACGGCGGGTTTTTCGTGCTGGAGCCGGACGCGCTTTCCCGCGTGAAGGGCAATGTCCTCTGGGAAAAAGAGCCGATGAACGCCCTGGTGTCCGAAGGCCGGCTTGCGGCCTACCGGCACGAGGGGTTCTGGCAGCCGATGGACACGTTGCGCGAGAAAAACTATCTTGACGGCCTTTGCAGCGAGCGCAAAGCGCCCTGGGTGAAATGGGATGATTGACGAGAAATTCTGGAAAGGCAAAAAAGTTCTTGTAACCGGCAACACCGGTTTCAAAGGCTCGTGGCTGACGGTGTGGCTGCACCGGATGGGCGCGCATGTGGCGGGATATTCGCTGCCGGCGCCCACCGAGCCCAGCATGTATGAAACCTGCCGCCTCGCCCGCCTGGCAGACACCGAAACCGCCGACGTGCGCGACGGCGAAAAACTGGCCGCCGCTTTTGCCCGCGTCAAGCCGGAAATAGTTTTCCACATGGCGGCGCAGCCGCTGGTGCTGGAATCCTACCGCATCCCGGCGGAAACTTACGCCTCCAATGTGATGGGGACTGTCAATGTGCTGGAAGCCGCGCGCAAAACCAAAACCGCGCGAGCCGTGGTCGTCATCACAACCGACAAATGCTATGAAAACAAGGAATGGCTGTGGGGCTACCGCGAAAACGAGCCGCTGGGCGGTTTTGACCCGTATTCCTCAAGCAAGGCCTGCGCCGAGATTGCCACGGCCGCCTGGAGAAACTCGTTTTTCCCGGCGGAGCATTACGGCATTCACAAAACCGGCATAGCCTCCGCGCGGGCCGGAAACGTAATCGGCGGCGGCGACTGGGCCGCCAACCGCCTGGTGCCGGACTGCGCGCGCGCGCTGCTGGCCGGAGAGAATGTGAAGGTCCGCAACCCGCAGTCGCTGCGCCCGTGGCAGCATGTGCTGGAGCCGCTGGCGGGATACCTGGTCCTCGCCAAACGGCTGTGGGAGAACGGTCCGGAATACGCCCAGGCCTGGAATTTCGGCCCCGAATCCGGAGATGTGCGCCCGGCGGGCTGGCTTGTTAAGGAAATATGCGCCCGCTGGGGCGGGGCAGACTTTGAAATCACCCCGTCCAAATCCGGCCACGAGGCCGCGATACTGATGCTGGATTCCACCAAGTCCCGCCTGAAGCTGGACTGGCGGCCCAAATGGACGCTGGAGAAAACGCTGGACAAGATAGTGGAATGGTACAAAGCCTCCGGCGAGGGCAAAGACATGCTGGAAATAACCAACCGCCAACTTGAGGAGTATCTGAGATGACAACTTCCTGCAAAACCGCGCCGTCCGCGAAAGAACTTGAAGCCGCAAAAAACCGCGCGCTGGAGGCCGCGGCGGAATATCACCGCCTGCGCGCCGCGGCTGAACAAAAACCATTTTCCCCGGGCGACAAAATCAGCTACGGCGGCAGAATCTACGACGAGGCGGAAATACGCTCGCTGGTTTCGGCCTCGCTGGATTTCTGGCTTACCGCCGGGCCGTATGCCGCAAGGCTGGAGGCCGCGCTGGCAAAGAAGCTGGGCGTAAAGCACTGCTCTCTGGTCAATTCCGGCTCGTCGGCCAATCTGCTGGCTTTTGCCGCGCTGGCCGATGATTCGCTTGGCGCGCGCGCCATAAACCCGGGCGACGAGGTTATCACCCCCGCCGCCTGCTTTCCCACCACCGTTGCGCCCATCGTGCAGCACGGCGCGGTTCCGGTTTTTGTGGACGTTGCGGTGCCGCAGTACAATGTTGATGTCGCCGCGCTTAAGGCCGCGCTGACAAAAAAGACAAAGGCGGTTTTTTTGGCGCATACCCTGGGCAATCCATTCAATGCGGAGGCCGTGCTGGATTTCTGCAATGAGAACGGCCTCTGGCTTATAGAGGATAATTGCGACGCGCTCGGCTCGCGCTACAGGCTGGGCGGGAAATGGCGCAATACCGCCTCTTTCGGACATATGTCCACATTAAGTTTTTATCCGGCGCATCATATCACCACCGGCGAGGGCGGCGCGGTATGCACAAATGATTCCGCGCTGAAGCGGATTGTGGAATCGCTGCGCGACTGGGGCAGGGACTGCTGGTGTCCCTCCGGGCGGGACAACACCTGCAAACGCCGCTTCACCGGACAGTTCGGCAAGCTGCCCGAAGGCTATGACCACAAGTATGTTTATTCGCGCTTCGGGTATAACCTGAAAATGACGGATTTGCAGGCCGCCATCGGCTGCGCGCAGATTGAAAAGCTGGACGCTTTCACCCTCGCCAGAAAAAACAACTGGAAAACGCTGCGGGAACTCTTTGCCCCGCTGGAAAAGCAGCTCATCCTGCCGGAGCCGGCGGAAAATTCGGACCCGTCGTGGTTCGGCTTTGTGCTGAGCGTGCGGCCCGGCGCGAGGTTTGGCAGAAACGAAATTGTGCGTCATCTTGAGAACAACGGCGTGCAGACCAGAATGCTGTTTGCGGGCAATATATTGCGCCATCCCTGCTGCGCGGGCAAAAGAGGCAAATGGCGCGCCGCAGGGAAACTGGACGGCAGCGATTTCATCGCGCAGAACACCTTCTGGCTGGGCGTGTATCCGGGGATGAGCGCACAGAAACTGGAATATATGGCGGACTGCGCCAAAAAATTCGCCAGATGAAAAAACTGCTTCTTACCGGCGGTTCCGGCTTTATCGGCAGGAATATAATTGAGACGCTGGGTGGGGAATACGAAATCTCCGCCCCGTCCCATGCCGAGCTGGAACTGACGGATTCGCGCGTCGTGCGCGAGTATTTCAGGAACAGGCATTTTGACGCCGTCATCCACTCGGCCATAAAACCGGGCCACCGCAACGCGAAAGATTTGACAGGGCTGTTATACGCGAACACGCGCCATTTCATAAACCTGGCGCAGCACGATGGCGCGTGGGGAAAAATGATTTATCTCGGTTCCGGCCTGGCCTACAACCCCGCGCATTACCGGCCTAAAATGAAAGAGGATTTTTTCGGCCAGTATCCGCCGGAGGACGAGGCGGGGTATGCGAAATATATCTGCTCGCTTTTCACGGAAAAATCCGCCGGGCGGATTGTGGAACTGCGCCCTTTCGGCGTCTACGGCAAGTACGAGGATTACGCCATCCGCTTCATCTCCAACGCGATATGCAAAACGTTGTTTGAGCTGCCAATCACCATCAAACAGAACCGGAGATTTGACTACATTTACGTCGCGGATTTGATTGGCGTCATACGGCATTTCATTGAGAATCCGGCAAAACACGCGGCCTATAACGTTACACCGGACGAGAGCGTCGAGCTGCTTTCAATCGCTCATAAAGCGAGCGCGCTTTCCGGCGGGGATTTGCCGGTAATCGTTAAAACGCCGGGCATGGGCGTTGAATACAGCGGCGATAACTCGCTGCTGAAAACCGAATTTTCCGGTTTTCTTAAAACCGGGCTGGACGAGGGAATACGCGGGCTGTATAATTGGTATGCGGCCCGCAGGGACACGTTGGACAAATCGCTGCTGCTGGAGGATAAATAACATGAGAAGCGACACCATTTTTGACGAGCTTTTCGTTCTGGAGCTTGCCAACAACCACTGGGGCAAGCTGGAGCGCGGGCTTAAAATTATTTCGGAACACGCGCAGATAGTTCGATTCAACGGCGTAAAAGCCGCCATAAAGCTTCAGCTCCGCGACGTGGACAATTTCATACATAAGGATTTCCGCGAGCGGCAGGATCTGCGCTATGTCAAGAAAACCATGGACACCCGCATTTCCAAGGAAGATCTGGCCAAAATGGTTGACCATATCCGCAAAAACAACTGCATTCCCATGGCCACTCCTTTTGACGAGGCATCCGTGGACCTGTGCGTTGAGCTTGGCCTGCCGATAATAAAGCTGGCCAGCTCCGACGTCAACGACTGGTTCCTGATAGAAAAAATAGCGACCACGAAAAAACCTGTCATAGCCTCCTCCGGCGGGTTTTCAGTGAAGGACCTCGACGACCTGGTGAATTTTTTCGCCAACCGCAATATCCCGTTCGCGCTCAACCACTGCGTGGCGATGTATCCGACGGAGGACCGCGACCTCAACCTTAACCAGATAGACTATTTGCGGGAGCGGTATCCGCGCAATGTCATAGGTCTCTCAACGCACGAGTGCCATGACTGGGCTTCTTCCGTGATGATAGCCTACGGCAAAGGCGCGCGCACTTTTGAGCGGCACATAGACATTGAAGACGGGCAGCATCCGGTTTCGTCCTACTGCTCGCTGCCGCATCAGGTTGACGCCTGGTTCAAGGCCCACAACAAGGCGCGCGAGATGTGCGGCCCCTGCGGCGACACAAAGCGCATTCCGCCCGAAGCCGAGGAGAAATATCTGGAAGGGCTGCTGCGCGGCGTCTATGCCAGGCGGGACCTGCCGGCGGGGCATGTCATACAGCATAACGAACTCTTAAACGATGTCTATATGGCCATACCGCTGCAGAAAGGCCAGATTTCCTGCCGCGAGCTGATGAGCGGCGAGGTGCTGCTGCGTCCCGTCAAAAAAGACGAGCCGGTTATGATAGACGCGATAGACAGCCCCTACGCCCATAACGAAAGCCTCAGGCAGCGTATTTACAACAGGGGAATTTAACTCTTCGGCGGAAGGGCGGACGGCGAACTCCGCCGTCCGTAGCGTAACGGCGCTTGCGGCGGATGGAGGGGCTGTAAAAAACTCTTATGGCCAAATACAGAAGAAATTTTATTCCTCCGCCGCCCCCTCCTTCTCCTCCTCCGCCCCCGCCTCCTCCGCCACCCCCTCCTCCTCCGCGCCAGAGTGTTTATCAGGAGCCGGAACCGGTTCCGCGGCAGGCGGTTCCTCTGTCGCAGCCTCGCAGAAAGCAATCCGGCATTATGTTCAAGGCGGCGGTGCTGCTTGTGATGGCGGCAGCCGCCGCAGCTGGGTTCATGATTCACGGGCGGCGCGCGCGGAATGTGGTTTCGTATGATGAAACCGAATCGCTAAAGCCGGCGGTTCTGGCGGCGGTTCCGTCCGCGCCGGCTGCTCCAGACGCCTTGCGCCGGCGGGAAATGCCGCTTCCGTTTTATTCCGCGGATGCGCCGCAGTCCGGCGGCCCGCCTGCGCCGCAGTCTTCCGGCACGGACACGCCGCAGACGTTGTCCGGCTCCGCGCCCGCTTCGCCCGTGCCAGCGCCATCCGGCTTTGTGGGCGAATTGTTTCATGTCCTTGGCAAATACAAAAACAGGCCTGCGGCGCAGCGGTTTGTGGGCGAAATAACCGCAAACCCGGCATTTATGAAACTTCTCAAATCCGCGCCGGACATGCGCAGCCCGGTGGCCATGATGATGCAGTTTCAGGCCAGCGGCGCGGCTGCCGTTTTAATCAGGCACATGCAGGAACCGGAGTTCAAGCAGCTGGTCCGGGATATTTCAGGGGACCCGGAATTCAAAATGTTTGTGGAAAAAAACATGCCGCCCGGTTTCAAAGTCCCGAAAATAGACTGAATGCGGCGGCTTCGGCGTATGCCGCGGCGCGCCGCATGGACTGCTTTTCGCCGGTTGCGCCGCCGCAAATGGCGACGATTTTGGCAAAACCGGCGCGGCGCAGCGCGCCGGGGGACAGCGCACAGCTTCCGGCTACGGCAAAAACCGGTTTGCCGCATTCCGCTCCCAGTTGCGCCAGCGCGAAAGGCGTCTTGCCGCAAAGAGTTTGCGCGTCCAGGCGGCCTTCGCCGGTTAAAATTATATCCGCCGCGCGGGCGCGCCGCCGCGCATTTAGCATTTGCAGCACGGTTTGCGCGCCGCAGGCCATGCGCGCGCCGCAGAACGCATACAGCCCCGCCGCCATCGCCCCCGCCGCCGCCATGGATGGGCGGCGGGATATATCCAGCCCCAAATCCCGCTTTACAATGCGCGCGTAGCGCCGCAGCGCGGTCTCTATGATTTCCACTTCCTTTGGGGTCGCGCCTTTTTGCGGGCCGTAGACGCGGGCCGAGCCGTTTTCCCCCAGCAGCGGGTTGGTTACGTCTGCCAGCGCGATTATTCCGGCGCGGCGCACCAGCGGGTGCATGCGCCGGGTATCTATCTCCGCCAGCCGCAGCAACCCACGCGCGCCCGGAGCTACGGGAACGGAATTTTCGTCCAGCAGCCGCGCGCCCAGCGCCTGCGCGATGCCGGCGCCGCCGTCGCATGAGGCGGCGCCCCCAAGCCCGATAAGAATGCGCCGCGCCCCCTTTTCCAGCGCGGCGGCGATAAACTCGCCCGCGCCGAAGGAGGAGGCCTCCAGCGGGCGGAGCTTTTGCCCTTTAAGCAATGCCAGCCCGCAGCAGCGCGCGGTTTCTATAACGGCGCAGTTTCCGTTCCGCATCAGATACCGCGCCCGGACCGGCGCGCCAAGCGGCCCGCGGACGGTTTTTGAAAACAGCCTGCCGCCCGCCTCCGGGGAAAAGCCCGCGGACAGCGCGTCTATCAGCCCGTCGCCGCCGTCGGAGACGGGCATTATGTCAATCTCCGTGTTCGGGCGGGCGCGCCTGACGCCGCGCGCCATGGCGCGCGCCGCCTGCGGTCCAGAAAGCGAGCCTTTGAACGGATTGGGAGCTATGAGAATTTTCATTATGCAAGTCGCGCGCAACGGAACCGGCGCGCGCCGGCGGATTCCGCGGAATTTCGGGGCCGGCTCAATCCAGCGGGGCGCCTTCCGGCTCGGGCGCGACGGGAAGGGGCGGCTTTTTAAGCGGTGTCTCGTGCCACAGGCGGGTCATCAGCAGCGCCCCGGCCAGCGAGAACGGAACAAGCGTCCACACCCATATTCCCCACCCGTATTTGTCCAGCAGCCCGCCCAGGAAAAACCCGGTCAGCCCGGAGGCCAGATACTGCACCCCGTCCAACGTTCCAGCCACGGTGGCCGCGGCTTTGGCCCCGCCGAAATCCATGGACGCCGTGCCGGAAAGCATTCCGTGCACGCCGAATATCCACATGCAGCAAAACCCTACAAGGAAAGCCGCCGCTATTGGCGAGCCGGCGTATCCCAGCAGCAGCAGCGAAACAATCTGGCCCAGATAGAATAAAAACGCCACCGGCGCGCGGCGCGAGCCGAACACCCTGTCGGAGAGCCAGCCGCATATAAGCCCGCCGAGTATGCCGCCTGCGGTTATCCCCGCCGTCGCGATCGAAAACAGCGTCGTGCCGTGATCTATCCCGTGCATTTCTTTCAGAAACGGCGCGAACCACAGCATCAGCCCCTGCCGCACAAACCCCGTGCAGAATTCCGACAGCGCCAGCGTTATGATGACCGGGTTTGTGAACACGCGGGCCGCCAGATGGCGGAAATCCGGCGGCTTGCCGCTGTCCTGGTCGTTGGCGGTGGCGTCGCCGGTGTTGAAATTCTCGAACCCGGCGTCTTTGGGCGTATCGCGCACCATGGCAAGGTCCACCAGAAACATCAGCAGAATGCAGCCCGCCGGTATCAGGAAAACACAGTACCAGGGGAACCAGCTCAGTATCCAGCCGCCCACTGTCATGGCCAGAAAATAACCGCAGGAAATCATTATCCCGAATATGCCGCCGAAGACGCCGCGCTCGCGCACGTGGAACCACGGCGCGTTTATCTTGACAACCGACAGCGCGCCAAAGCTCTGGAAATACTGGTTCACGGCGTAGAGAAGCGACATCCCGACTATTATTTTAGTCTGCCAGCCGTTGAGAAAAAGCAGCCCTATGGCCAGGTTCAGCGCGCAGGCGCCCAGCGCGCCCAGCAGTATCGCCTTCCTGCCGCCGATGCGGTCGGCCAGCGGGCCGTTGATGATTACGGAGCAGGCGTATGTCCAGAACCCCGCTGTGGCTATGACGCCGAATTCCGCCTTGGTGAGATGGAACATGTCCATCATCGGCTTGCCGGCGACGTTAAGATTGTAGCGGCCCATGTAGAAGGTGGCGTAGGTAAGCCCCAGCGGGAACCAGTTAAGGAAACGCCGCCGCCGGTACTGCGCGGTGTGATTGACGGGGATGGCAGCCATTGCAATCAGTTTAACAAATTGGAGTTGCGCGCGGGATAAAACCCGGATGACGGCCCCATGTCAGGATTTGGGGCTGGTATCCACCCTCAGCACGAAGGGATAGGCGGAGGCCTTGGCCGCCGTGTTCACCGGCATTCTGCCGGCGACGGTTATTATGTATTCCGGGCGCGAGCGGCGCGTACCGTCGGCCAGCGGCACGGCGCGGACGGATATGGTTTTTTCCCACACAAATCCGGCGCCCTCGCCCAGCCGGGTAAGCGCCAGCTTCATAAAATCCTTCGGCTCGCCGGATGCCGGCACGCGGATGGACAACAGCGTGTCCGTTTCCGGCGCGATTATGCCGGTTTCGTAGGCGGCGGCATCCAGCCCTTTTTTTATGGAAATAACGCCCGGCGCGGCCCTGAGCGCGTCCAGCCTGTCCGGCTCTATCCAGCCGCGCACGGAGGCAGTGTCCGCGCCGGAGGCTCCGTCAATATCCATTCTGAAAGGCCGGAAACCGGACGCCGCCGAGGCCGCCTCCACCGTTTTCGCCATCGTCGTTCCCGCAGCGCGCACGGCAATCACCACGAATTCCGGCGCGCGTGAGAGGCTCTGCTCGGTTCCGGGGGCGGGAACTGGCAGCGCCAGCGGCCCGCTTGCCTGCACCTTGCGCACCTTATAGTCCATTTCCGAAAGGTTGTATTTGGGGCCGTGGTCGCCGAAAGCATATCTGTCCTGTGAAAAATGCGGCGCGTTAAGCTGGTTCAGCAAAATCTGTTCGGCTGCTTCGTGCTGGGTTGTGGTCGTGGCGGTCAGCCCGCGCCGCTGCGGCGGGGGGGTGTTTGTGGCGGCGTCCCGCAGATCCGATACGGGGGAAACGGTAAGCCGCTCCGCCGGCTGATTCGGCCTGCGGTAGCCGAAGCGGGTTTCCACGAAATCCTGTATTTCAGCGCCGGCGCAAACCGAGCGGACCGGGACGGCCTCCTCCGGGTCGGGATATGCGGCGCAATGCGGTTGAATCGCAAGCAGTATGTATAAAAGCGCGTTCATTAGGGTTCCAAACAAAACTATAGCCAAACACAACAAACCTCCGCAAGGACCGGAAGACCTATATCATAACCCGGCAGCAGTGTCCATTTTCCGCAGCCGGACGGCGCGTTTCTGCGCCGGCTGCCGTCAGTTGTATGCCGCGCCTTTCTGAAGGGCCTTGATGTTAAGCTCTATAAGCTCCGGCTTGGCGCGCTTGAAAACTTTCGGCAGCGCCTTGCCCAGCGCGTCAAGCGACACGGCCTTTGTTCTGGCGGCGAAAACGCCCAGCATCACTATATTGGCGATTTTGACCGTGCCCAATTGTTCCGCCAGCTCGTTTACCGGCACCAGCGCAACGTTTATATCCTTGCGCGACGGGCGCGAAGTTACCAGCGAGCTGTTTATCAGCAGCAGCCCGCCGCTTGCAATCAGCGGTTCAAATTTGGCCAGCGACGGCTCGTTCATCACAATCACCGTGTCCGGGCGGGAGACCACGGGCGAGGCCACCTCATCGTCCGAGATGACCACCGAGCAGTTCGCCGTCCCGCCGCGCATTTCCGCGCCGTAGGCCGGGAACCAGCTCACCTTTTTGCCGTCCACCATCCCCGCGTAGGCCAGCAGTATCCCCGCCGAGATGACCCCCTGCCCGCCGAAACCGGAAATTCTGATTCCCTGTGTCATTGCAATCCTCCGTCCCGGAACACGCCCAGGGGATAGTACGGCATCATTTTCTCGGCCACGAATTTCATGGATTCCACCGGAGACGCGCCCCAGTTTGTCGGGCAGGTGGACAGCACCTCCACCATTGAAAAACCCTTCCCCTCCGCCTGGTTTTTAAGCGCCTTCAGCACGGCCTTTTTCGCCTTTAGCACATTGGGCGCGGTGTTGATTGCCACACGTTCCAGATACCGCGCGCCTTCAAGCTGGGCCAGCATCTCGCAGACCTTTATGGGATAGCCGTTTACTTTCGGGTCGCGGCCCTTGGGGGCGGTGGTGGCAGTCTGGCCGATAAGCGTGGTGGGCGCCATCTGGCCGCCGGTCATGCCGTAAATCGCGTTGTTTACAAAGATGACCGTTATATTCTCGGAGCGTGCCGCCGCATGCACGGTTTCCGCCATGCCTATGGAGGCCAGGTCGCCGTCGCCCTGATAGGAAATGACAATGGTCTCCGGCTTGGCGCGCTTTATGCCGGTGGCTATGGCCGGGCCGCGCCCGTGCGGGCCCTGGATAGCGTCAAAGCCGAAGTAATGGTCCGCGAACACCGCGCAGCCCACCGGCGCAATCAGAACCGCCCGGCTGCGCAGCGAAAGCTCGTCCACCGCCTCGGCCAGGATGCGGTGTATGATTCCGTGGCCGCAGCCGGGGCAGTAGTGCATGGGAACGTCAAGCAGGCTTTCGGGCCGCTTGTTTGTTGCGGTAAGCGTTTTTTCCATGATTAAAACTCCAGCCCGTCGTTGTAGAGGGCTTCATTTTTGCCGTTGACGACGGATTCTATGGCGGTGAGAATGCCCTCGCCGGTGGTGGGGACGCCGCCCGGCTTGGCGTGCAGCCGGACGGGAACCCTGCCGTTCACCGCCAGCCGGACATCGGTTACAAACTGGCCCAGGCTCATCTCCACCGACAGCACGGCTTTGACTTTGCCGTTTGAGGCCAGCCCGCGCAACTGTTTGTACGGGAAAGGCCACAGCGTCAGCGGCCTGAACAGGCCGACTTTGAGCCCTTTCTCCCGCGCCATTCTCAGCGCGGCCAGGCAGGAGCGCGCCGCCGTGCCGTAGGCCGCCAGCAGTATTTCGGCGTCGTCGGCCATCACGGTTTCATAAAGCGTTTCCCTGTCCTCTATTTCGCGGTAGCGTTTGGCGCGGGCGAAGTTGAGGACTTCCAGCTCCCCCTCGCGCAAATCGTAGGAGCTTACCATGCGCCGGGGGCGGCCTTCGTTGACGCCTATGGCCCAGTCCGGCATTTTGCGTTTGGAAACGTCTACGGGCGGGGTTTCAAACTCAAGCGGCTCCATCATCTGGCCCAGAATGCCGTCGGCCAGAATCATGGCGGGGACGCGGTATTTCTCGGCCAGTTCGTAGCATTTGGCGGGGAAATTGCCCATTTCCTTAACCGAGTTGGGGGCCAGCACGATTACGCGGTAATCGCCGTGCCCGCCGCCGCGCGTTGACTGGAAATAATCGCCCTGCGAGCCGGCGATATTGCCCAGCCCGGGGCCGCCTCTGGTGATATTGGCGAAAAATATCGGCAAATCCGCGCCGGCGCAGTAGGAGATTCCCTCCTGCTTGAGGCTGATGCCGGGGCTGGAGGAGGAGGTCATCGTCCTCACCCCGGTCGCCGCCGCGCCGTAGAGCATGTTGATTGCCGAGGTTTCGGACTCGGCCTGCACGAAAGCGCCGCCCGCCTCCGGCAGCCGCCAGGACATGTATTCGGGAACTTCGTTCTGCGGCGTTATCGGGTAGCCGGCAAAGAAGCGGCAGCCGGCGCGCACCGCGCCCTCGGCCAGCGCCTCGTTGCCTTTCATAAGAATTTTATCGCCCATAGATTCTCCTATTTATATACCGTTATGGCGGCATCAGGGCAGATTACGGCGCACATTCCGCAGGCGACGCAACAGTCCTTTTTGTCCATCTTCGCCGGATAATAACCGGTGGCGCTGAAAGTGTCCGACATCGCGATGCACTTTTTCGGGCAGACGCTGACGCATAAGGCGCAGCCCTTGCAGCGCGCTTCCGCTACTACGATTTCTGGCATTGACGCCTCCTGATGCAAAGTTTGGATATACTTTAATTCTTGACGCCGCGGTTGTCAATGATTCCCGCGCCGCCTGCTGCGGGGAGTTTTTTCCACAGATGGCTCACAGATGACCACGGGTTTCCCGGACTTTCCCTTTGTGAGAAGTTGTCCGTGCCGGTTGCCTGTTTTGCGGATATCGCTGTCCTGGCGGCTATGGGCAGGGTGGACGCGACCGCGCTCATTTCGCGGCCCCGCAGGAATTTTGTATTGTGGACCATGCGCGGCGTTCCGCGCGGGAGATTCGCATGAAAAAAATCGTTTCTGCCGACGAGGCCGTAAGCGGAATCCGCGACGGCGCCAGCATAATGCTGGGCGGCTTCATGTGCTGCGGCCAGCCCTTCGGGCTGGTGGACGCGATTTTAAGAAAGGGCGTCAAAAACCTGACGCTTATAGTAAACGACACCGGCTCGCCGGGGCTGGGGGTGGCCAAACTGGTGGAGCAGCGGCGGGTGGCGCATGTAATCACATCCCATATCGGCCTTAATCCCGAGGCCGGCAAACAAATGAACGCCGGAACCATGAAGGTGGAACTGGTCCCCCAGGGCACCCTGGCCGAACGCATACGCTCCGCCGGGGCCGGGCTTGGCGCCGTTGTCACCCCGACGGGACTTGGCACCGAGGTGGAAAAGGGGAAGCAGAAAATCCTCATAGACGGGCGCGAATATCTGGTGGAACTGCCGCTGCGCGCGGAATTCGCCTTTGTAACCGCCGACATAGCCGACAAATACGGCAACGGCTTTGTCGCCAAGTCGCGCAAGAATTTCAATATAGTGATGGCGATGGCCGCGCAGGAAACCATTCTTGAGGCGGACAAGCTGGTTGAAACCGGCGAGCTGGACCCCGACAGGATAAATCTGCCGGGCGTATTTGTGCATACCATAGTGGAGGCCGGAAAATGACACCGCCCCTCGCTGACCCCAAAGCCGCAAGACGCCAAAGAGTGGCACAACGTATCGCCCGCGAACTGCCGGAGAACGGGCTGGCCAACCTCGGCATAGGTCTGCCCACCCTGGTGGCCGACTACCTGCCCAGCGGCAAAAACATACTGCTGCATTCCGAAAACGGGTTCACCGGCCTGGGCGGCGCGGCGCAGCCGGGCGCGGAGGACTGCGGCATAGTCAACGCCGGCGGCAGGCCCGTTACCATAATGCCCGGCGGCTGTTTTTTCGACTCGGCCATGTCTTTTGCCATCATCCGGGGCGGGCATCTGGATGTTACCGTGCTGGGCGCCCTTGAGGTTGACGAAGAGGGCAACATCGCCAACTACGCCATACCGGGCAAATTCGTCCCCGGCATGGGCGGCGCGATGGACCTGGTGGTGGGCGCCAAAAAAGTCATCATAGCAATGGAGCATACCAGCAAAAACGGCGAGCCTAAAATACTCAAGCGCTGCACCCTGCCGCTTACCGCCCGGCGCGAGGCGGATTTGATTGTAACCGAGCTTGCCGTAATCCGCGTAACCCCCTCCGGCCTGGCGCTGGAGGAAGTGGCCGAGGATTCGTCGGTGGAGGAGGTCATACAGGCCACCGGCGCGCGGCTTGCCATCCCCTCCAATGTCGGGAGATTCTAAATGGAAAAGATGATAATCACCTGCGCCATAACCGGCGCGGAAACCACAAGGGCGCATAACCCGAACCTGCCCGTTACCCCAGCCGAAATCGCCGACGCCGCCGCCGAGGCGCGCAAGGCCGGCGCGGCGGTGCTGCATCTGCATGTGCGGGACGCCAAAGGCAACCCCACACAGGACCCGGCGGTGTTCAAGGAAACTATTTCGCTGATACGGAAAAAGACCGACATTGTCATTGAGGTTACCACCGGCGGCGCGGTGGGCATGACGCCGCAGGAGCGGCTTGCCCCCGTAACGCTGGAGCCGGACATGGCCTCGCTGGACTGCGGCACCGTCAATTTCGGCGACGAATACATCATCAACACCCTGCCGGTAATGCGCGAATTCGCGGCGGCTTTCGCAAAACACAAAGTTCAGCCGACGCTGGAATGCTTTGACCTGTCGCATGTTTACGCCTCGCATGTCCTTATAAAGGAAGGGTTGATAAAGCCGCCTTTCCATTATGGGCTGGTGATGAATGTCCCCGGCGGCGTGAAATACGAGACGGATGTGCTGGAGCTGTTTGTCCGCAAGCTGCCGCAGGGCGCCTTCTGGACGGCGATGGGCATTGGCCGGGCCTCGCTGCCGGCGGTGCACGGCGCGCTGGCCATGGGCGGCTTTATCCGCGTGGGATTTGAGGATAACGTGTATTTCTCAAAGGGCGTGCTGGCAAAAAGCAATGCCCAGCTGGTGGAGCGCGCAGCCGCCATCAGCCGGCTGGCGGGCCTGCCCCCGGCGGAACCGGGCGACGTCCGCAAACTTTTCAATCTCAGGGAGGAATAAAATATGGCCGTAACTGTCGAAACCGGAATAAAAATTCTCAAAGGCGGCAACCCCTTCGGGACGCACCGCGTGGTGGAGCCGCAGGGCGCGCTCCCCCAGCCCGCGCTTAAAGTCAACAACGACATGAGCGTGATGTGGGACAACGAAATAATGGTGGACGTGGATATTCTCAACGTGGATTCGGCCAGCTTCACCCAGATAGAGGAAGCCTGCGGCGGCGACGAAGAGAAAATAAAAAAGATGATTCTCGGCATCGTGGGCGAGCGCGGCAAGCAGCAGAACCCGGTAACCGGCTCCGGCGGGATGTTTATAGGCCGGGTGCACAAGGTCGGCCCCGCGCTGGAGGGGAAAATCCCGCTCAAGGCGGGCGACAAGATAGCCAGCCTCGTCTCGCTCTCGCTTACGCCGCTTAAGATAGAGGAGATAACGAAGGTCAACAAGGAAACCGACCAGGTTTATGTCAAAGCGCGCGCGATATTGTTTGCCAGCGCGATATACGCCAAACTGCCGGAAGACCTGCCGCAGGCGCTTGCGCTTGCCGTGCTGGACGTTGCCGGCGCGCCCGCCCAGACCGCCAAGCTGGTGCGACCCGGCGACACCGTGGTCATAATCGGCGCGGCGGGCAAATCCGGCGTGATGTGCTCCTACGAGGCCAAAAAACGCGCCGGCTGCACGGGCAAAATAATCGGCATCACCAGTTCCGACAGCGGGCTTAAAAAAATGAAGGAATACGGCTTCTGCGACGTAAACCTCAAGCTCAGCGCTACCGACGCTCTTGCCTGTTACGACGCCATAATGAAGGAAACCGGTGGCAAACTGGCCGACCTCATCATCAACTGCGTAAACGTGCCCAACACCGAGATGAGCTCCATAATGATGTGCCGCGACGGCGGGACGGTTTATTTCTTCACCATGGCGACCTCGTTTACCAAGGCCGCGCTGGGCGCGGAGGGCATAGGCAAAGACGTCAATATGATTATCGGCAACGGCTATACCAAAGACCATGCCGAAATCACGCTGAACCTGCTGCGCGAATCCCCCAAAATCCGCAAAATCTATGAGGAGACTTATGCTTAGCGCGCATGCGGCGCGGCCCGGCGCGGATTACCGCCGGATTCCGCTGTTCAAAAACATAAGCGGGGCGGACTGGAACGACTGGCGCTGGCAGCTTGCCAACAATATCCGCGACGTAGACACTCTGGCGCAGGTTATCCGGCTGGATGATAAAGAGCGCGCCGAGCTGCGCGGCTGCCTCAAAAAATTCCGCATGGCGATAACGCCGTACTACGCCTCGCTGATGGACCCGCGCGACAAAAACTGCCCCGTCCGCAAACAGGCGGTCCCGTCGGTATCCGAGCTTAGGGACGACGAGTGCGACCTGGACGACCCGCTTCACGAGGACGTGGATTCGCCCGTGCCGGGGCTTACTCATCGCTACCCGGACCGGGTGCTGCTGCTGGTGACCAATGTCTGCTCCATGAACTGCCGCCACTGCACGCGGCGGCGGCTGGTGGGGTTTGAAGACAGCCCGCTTTCGCCCGCCAGCCTTAACAAAGCGATAGCGTACATCAAGAAAACGCCCTCGGTGCGCGACGTGCTCATCTCCGGCGGCGATCCGCTTACCCTGCCGGACGGCGTGCTGGAAGACGTCATCTCCCGCATACGCGCCATTGCGCATGTGGAGATTATAAGGATAGGCACCCGCGTTCCCGTGGTGATGCCCATGCGCGTTACCCCCGCGCTGGCGGCGATGCTGAAAAAGTACCATCCGCTGTATATCAACACGCATTTCAATCATCCCAAAGAGATGACGGCGGAGGCGCTGTCCGCCTGCGCCACATTGGCGGACGCGGGCATACAGCTTGGCAACCAGAGCGTGCTGCTGCGCGGCGTCAACGACTGCGCGGCCACAATGAAAAAGCTGGTCCACCAGCTGCTTATGGCGCGCGTGAAGCCGTATTACATATACCAGTGCGACCTGTCGCGCGGGATTTCGCATTTCCGCACCACGGTGGCCAAGGGCATTGAAATAATAGAGAACCTGCGCGGTCACACCACCGGCATGGCCGTGCCGACCTATGTGGTGGACGCGCCCGGCGGCGGCGGCAAAATCCCGGTGATGCCGCAGTACCTGATGGCCATCTCCGACGACAAGGCCGTGCTGCGCAATTACGAGGGCGTCATCACCGCCTACAGCCAGCCGCGGAACGCGGCCTCCGGCGGTTGCGGCTGCCGGTATTGCAAAGAGGAGAAATACGTCTCCCGCGAGGGTATAGCCGGCCTGCTCAACGGCTGCCGCATGACGCTGGAGCCAAAAGACATCAACCGCCGCAAGCGGCACGGCTGAAAATTCCTCAATCCGGCTGCGGTTTTAACCTGAATGTTTCAGTTGGTTGCGAGGACCGAGGCGAAAAAGCGCGAAATAATGCCGAACAAAATTATCCGCGCGCGCCTCACTGCGCGAAAGGATAATTTTGTGAAGGCAGTATGAAGCGATTTTTCGCCGAATCCCGCAATCCAACTGAAACATTCAGGTTAAGCGCAAAAGCCTCCGCCGCGCGTCGGGGGCTTTTGCTATACTGTGGAAAACGTATTTTTCAAGGAGAGATTATGCGAAAGTTGTTGTGCGCCGTCATTGCCGCGGCTTTTGTTTGTGCCCCGGCCTGCGCCAAGTCCGCCAAGGGCTCGTTTGAGGGAGGCGTCTATTTCCCGTCGCTGTCCGCGCCGGTGTTCGGCGACTGGGCTGCGCTGTCCTCTCCGTCGCTGGGTATGACGGTTTTCGGGGATTACCATGTGGCGGAGGCAGTAACGGTTGGCGCCGAAACGGGTTTTGACTTCGGCTATCCCATAGCGTTTCTCGACGGCGAGCATACCACCATGTTCCATTTCACGCCGCAGGTCAAATATTTCGGCAGGACCGTGCTTTTCAACAGGCCGGGCCGCTATTACGGCGTTTTCGGGATGGGGCTTTACCGCGCCTCCGTGCTTGACGACAGCAGCGCGGATTTCGGCATCAACCTGGGCGCCGGCGCGGACGCGGAGATAGGAAAGGATATGCGCGCGGGCGTGGAACTGCGCTGGCGGCATGTGTTTGCCGACGTTTCGGCAAACGACCTGGATATAATGCCCAAGATAAGCCTGGCTTTCTGACGAGGAGGTTCCGGCAGCCATTATGATTCGCAAACTCGCCATTGTCTGCGCCGGCGCCGCGCTGTGCGGCTGCTCGCCCAAATCCGGCGGCGGCCCCGGCGCGCCGCTGGCCCGCGTGGGCAAAACCGGCATCACCTTCGAGGAATTGCAGCGCAAATCCGCCGACGTTCCGGCTGAATACCGCTCCTTTGTGGATTCTCCCGCCGGGCGCAGGCAGTTTTTGCAGATACTCATACGGGAAAAACTTATAGTCGCCGCCGCCTCCGACAGCGACGTCGCCGGAAGCGACGCCTACCGCGGCGAGGCCGCCCGCATGAAAGAGGATATGGAGGCCCGCCTGCGCGAATCCCGCGAGTATCTGCTGACCAAAATGTGGCTGGACGCGCTGGAGCGGAAGGGAGTCCTGGCCGTTTCGGAATCCGAGATAGAGCAGCATTACCGCCAGTACCCGGAGGAGATTTCGGCAAGCCATATACTGCTTTCCGACCCGGGCGAGGCGGCCAGGCTGCTCAAATCTCTGCGGGCGGGAGCGTCTTTTTCCGCCGCGGCAAAGGAGCGTTCGCTGGACGCGGAAACCGCCCCGCAGGGCGGCAAAATCCGCCCGTTCATCGCCGGCGAATTCCTGCCGGAGCTGGAAAGCGCCGCCGCCGGCATGAAAACCGGCGAAACGCAGGGCGTCTTCAAAAGCCCGCTGGGCTGGCATATTTTAAGGAAAAATTCGCAGACCCGGCTGGCCTATGCCGCCGCGCATGACCGCATAGCCATGCTGCTCCGCAAAAAGAAGCTGGACTCGTATCTGGCTTCGCTTCAGTCCAAATACCCGGTAGAGGTGCTTAATGAAAGCTACAAATAAACTGCTGCTTGCCGCGCTGGCCGCCCCGCTGTTTTGCGGCGCCGCCGCGTGCAAGGTGATGGAAGACAGTATAGCCACCGTCAACGGAGAGCCGATTCTGCGCTCCGAGTATTCGCGCAATCTCGCCGCGATGGCGGAACAGTACCGCGCCGTAATGCCCAAATTTTTTGAGCAGAAGGACGCGGACAAAAAACTCACCCGCATCGTGCTGGACAAGATGATAGACAACCTGCTTATAGAGCAGGAGGCCGAAAAAAACAAGGTCCGCGTCCACGCCCGCGAGCTGGACGAGCGGATGGAAAAGCTCAAAAAGCAGTTCTCGGTGGATGAGACCGGCAAGCCGCTTTCCCCCTCAGACGCGGAGGCCAATTTCCGCAGGGAGCTTAAAAAGGAAGGCATAGACGAGGAGCAGTTCCGCCAGCGGCTTTCGCGCCAGATGGCGGCGGAAAAATATGTCAGCCAGAGTCTCCAGCCGAAAATCAAACAGCCCTCCGACGAGGAGGTCAGGAAATTTTTCGAGCAGCTTCAGTTCGTGGTGAAGGGCGACACGTCGCCGCTTGCCGCCATGAGCCCGGAGGACGCGCAGGAGACCGCCGGCCTGGCCCAGAATCTCAAAGACATGGGGGCCGAGCGCGCCAGCGTCCAGCATATATTCTTCAAAGCCCCGGAAAACGCCCCGCTTGCCGACAAAAGCAAGGCGCTGGAGCAGGCCAAGGCCGTCAAAAAAGAACTGGACGCCGGCGCCGACTTCGGCGACACGGCCCGCAAAAACTCCCAGGACGCCGAAAGCGCGGCGCGCGGCGGCGACATCGGCCCCGTCATAAAAGGGATGGGCCTCCCGGCGGAATTCGAGCGGCAAGCCTTCGCGGCGCAGGTGGGCGCGGTCAGCGAGCCGTTTGAAACGCCTCTCGGCTGGCATATAATCCGGGTCATGTCCCATACCGCCTCGCAGCCGGTTAAATTTGAGGATGTCAAAGACAGGCTCTCCGGCTATCTGATGAACCGCCAGTTCCGCGGCGAGGTTACAAAGCTGGTAAAGGAGCTGCGCGTGAAGTCCTCCATTGCGGAGCAGGAGGACAAATCGGGAAGCTGATTGCAATCACCGCCGGCGACCCGGCGGGCATAGGGCCGGAAATCTGCGTCCGCGCGCTGAAAGACAGGCGGGTGCGCGCGGCGGGGGATTTTGTGCTGGCCGGCGACAGGCGCGCGCTTGAGCGCGCCGGCTGGACCGAAAAGCTGGCCCCTGTAATTGATACCGGCGGCGGCCCGCCGCCGGCATACGGCAAACCGTGCGCGGCGGGCGGAACGTCTTCATTCAAGGCGGTGCGGCTGGCGGCGCGGCTGGCGCTAAGCGGCAGGGCACGGGCGATAGTAACCGCTCCGGTATGCAAACAATCGTGGTCGCTGGCGAAAACCGGATACAAGGACCACACCTCTTTTTTCCGGGAGATATGCCCGGACGCGCTGATGCTGTTTACCGCCGGCAATATCCGCTGCGCGCTGGTCAGCGAGCATTGCGCGGTGGCCGCGCTGCCGGGAGAGATAACGCGGGCGAAAATACTATCCCGCGCGAAAAAATTTTGCGCCGCGCTGAAATATCTGGGCATAAAAAAACCGCGCGTCGCGCTGTGCGCGCTTAACCCCCATGCCGGCGACGGCGGCGTGCTGGGGACGGAGGAAAAAACCGTCATCTCGCCGGCGGCGGCGGCGCTGCGCCGCGCCGGAATTGACATCTCCGGCCCGCTGCCTTCGGACGCGGCCTGGGCGCGGCATATAGACGGCGAATTTGACGGTATTCTGTGCATGTACCACGACCAGGCGCTTGTTCCGCTCAAGCTGGCGGCAAAATGCCCGCCCGTGCACCGGACTTTCGGGCTGCCGTTTGCCCGCACCTCTCCGGCGCACGGCGCGGCCTTTGACATAGCGGGCAAAAACCGGGCGGCCCCGTCCGGCATGATAGAAGCTATACTTGCGGCTGCGGAGGCTTGAAAAATGGCTGTAACCGAAAACGACGCGAAACACATCGCAAAGCTGGCAAGGCTGGAGCTGACGGAGCAGGAAATAAAACTCTACGGCGGGCAACTGGACGCCATTTTGCAGTACGCCGGGCAATTGGACGAGCCTGACACCGCCCCCGTCCCGCCGACGGCGCACGCTTTGGGCATTGAAAACGTCATGCGCGAGGACCTGCCGCGCCAAAGCCCCGCGCGCGGGGCGATACTGGCCAATTTCCCGCACCGTGAGTTTGACCTGCTTAAAGTCAGGAAGGTGATAGAATGAATTCCGCTTTTGAAACCGCCGGGCTGGTGAAAGCCGGCAAAACTTCGGCTGCGGAAACGGTCCGCGCCGCGCTGGACGCAATCGCAAAACTTGACGGCAAACCCTCCCCCGGTTCCCGGCTGCCCGGCGGGATAGGCGCTTTTCTTGAAGTCTTTGAGGAGAATGCCCTTGCCCGCGCGCGGGAGATAGACAAAAAACGCGCCTCCGGCGCGCCGCTTGGCCGGCTGGCGGGCGTTCCCGTCGCGCTCAAGGACAATATTTTATACGCGGGGCAGGAATGCTCCTGCGGGTCGCGCATTCTGGCGGGCCACAAGGCGGTTTATAACGCCACCGTGGTGGAAAAACTGCTGGCCCAGGACGCGGTGATTATCGGGCGCACCAATATGGACGAGTTCGCGATGGGCTCCTCCTGCGAAAATTCTTCGCGCCAGCTTACGCGCAACCCCTCCCATCCGGAATTTCCGGCGCGCGGGACCACCGGCGAAAAGTCCGCCTGGCTGCAAAAAAATCTAGAGAAGCTGGACCGCGTTCCCGGCGGCTCAAGCGGCGGTTCCGCCGCGGCGGTGGCGGCGGGGATGGTACCGCTTGCGCTGGGCTCGGAAACGGGCGGCTCGGTGCGCCAGCCGGCCTCGCTTTGCGGCATAACCGGCGTAAAGCCCACATACGGGCGGGTGTCGCGCTACGGGCTGGTGGCGTTCGCCTCCAGCCTGGACCAGATAAGCCCTTTCGCGCGCGACACGCGGGACGCGGCGCTGATTCTTTCCGTCATCGCGGGGCATGCCCCGTCGGATTCCACCAGCGCGCGGGAGGAGGCGCCGGATTATCTCGCCGGGCTGGACGGCGGCGTCAAAGGCATGAAAATCGGCATCGCGCCGGAGTTTTTCGGCGCGGGGCTGGACGGGCAGACCGGCGCGCTGGTCAAGGTCGCGGCGGAAAAGCTCAAAACCGCCGGCGCGGAGCTGGTGGAGATTTCGCTGCCGCACACCAAATACGCGGTGGCGGTTTATTACATACTGGCCTCGTCCGAGGCAAGCTCCAATCTGGCGCGGTTTGACGGGATGCGCTACGGATTGTCGGCGGAGGGCGCCTCGCTGGGCGAGGTATTCTGCAAAACCCGCGGCGAGGGGTTCGGCCCGGAGGTAAAGCGGCGCATAATGCTTGGCACCTACGCGCTTAGCGCGGGTTATTACGACGCCTATTACGGCAAGGCGCAGAAGGTGCGCACCCTCATCGCCCGCGATTATGCCGAGGCTTTCAAAAAAGCCGATTTGATACTCACGCCCACCTCGCCCACCCCCGCCTTCCGCTTCGGCGAAAAGACGGCGGACCCGCTGCAAATGTATCTCTCCGACATATACACCATCCCCTGCAACCTTGCGGGGCTGGGCGGCATGTCGGTGCCTTGCGGCAGGGTGTCCTCGGGCTGGCCGGCGGGCGCGCAGCTGCTGTGCCGCCATTTTGACGAGGCTCGCATGTTCCGCGCCGCAAGGACGCTGGAGGAAAATGCCGGCTGAATTCTCCTGCGGCGGGGTTGCGGTGGACGGCAGGAAGGTTTTGCTGGTCCGCGTGGACAACCTCAAAAACAGGAAAGTGTGGACTTTTCCCAAGGGCCATGTGGAGTGCGGCGAAACGCCCCGCGCCGCCGCGCTGCGCGAGGTGCTGGAGGAAACCGGCTACCGCTGCAAAATACTAAGGCCGCTGCTGCGGGTGCGCTACTGCTTTATGATGAACAGGGTACTCATACGCAAGGCGGTGCAGTGGTATCTGATGTCGGCGGTGTCGCGCGCGGGTAAGCCGGATTTCGCGGAGATTGAGGACGTCATGTGGGTGTCTCCTGAAAAGGCGTCGCTGCTGGTGCATTACCCGAGCGACAAGAAGCTGGTGCAGATGGTTTCCGCCCTGTGCGGCTGGACCATCCGCCAGCCGGAGCAGACAAATTCCTGCGGGTGAAACCATGCCTGAAAAATACGAAATCATAAGCCGGACGGAGCTTTCCCCCTCGGTCAGGCGGCATGTCATTTACGCGCCGCTGGTTGCGGCAAAGGCGAAAGCGGGGCAGTTCATAATACTGCGCGCCGCCGAAAACGGCGAGCGCGTGCCCATCACGCTCTGCGACTGGGACGCGGCGGCGGGGACCGTAACCGTCATCATACAAAGCGCGGGCAAATCCACCACCCTGTGCAACTCGCTGGGAACTGGGGATAAATTTCTCACCGTGGCCGGGCCGCTCGGCATCCCCGCCGAAATAAAAAATTACGGGACGGCGGTCTGCGTGGGCGGCGGCGTGGGGATAGCGGAAGTCTATCCCATAGCGCGCGCGCTTAAAGCCGCGGGCAACAGGGTCGTGTCGGTGCTGGGCGCGCGCAGCCGGCAGCTGCTTATACTGGAAAGCGAGATGCGCTCCGTCTCCGGCGAGGTTCTGGTTGCCACAGACGACGGCTCTTACGGGACAAAAGGGCTGGTTACCGGCGTTCTGGGCAGGCTGCGCGCGGACGGCGCGAAAATGGATTTCATATTCGTCATCGGCCCCGTCGTCATGATGAAAGCCGTGGCCGATTTGACGCGCGATTGGGGGGTGGAGACCGTGGCCAGCCTCAACCCCATCATGGTTGACGGAACGGGGATGTGCGGCTGCTGCCGGGTGGAAGTGGGCGGAGAGGTGAAATTCGCCTGCGTGGACGGCCCGCATTTTGACGCGCACAAGGTAAATTTCCAGAATCTGGCGGCGCGCATCTCGCTCTACCGCGATAAGGAAAAAGCCGCGCTTGAAAGCTGCGCCGGATGCAGGCTGGACGAGGCTGCGCGGAAAAGCGAGAAATAATGCCGGACAAAATTATCCGCGCGCGCCTCACTGCGCGAAAGGATAATTTTGTGAAGGCGGTATAAAGCGATCTTTCGCCGAATCCCGCAATCCAACTGAAACATTCAGGCTAAAACAAGGCTATTGCGCGGACATCTCCAAATCGCCGGACATGGAGGTTATGTTCACCCTCAGCCCCTTGCCGCCGGCGGAGGGAAATCTCGCGCCGGTCCTCATGCCTTTCCGCGAAAGAAACGACAGGTCCATTTTAGTCCCGGCGGGGAAAAACAGCCCGACATCGCCGTTTATCGTGCTAAGGGAAATTTCGCCGGACGGAGGTGCTTTCGGCCAGTGCAGGTTTATGGCGCCGCTGTCGGTGTTCACATCCGCCGTGCCGTAAAGCGAGCCGGACACATTGCCCGACACGGTCTCCGCTTTCAGCTGCCCCGCCAGCCCGGACACCCGCATGTTCCCGGAAACTGTGCTGAGTTTTGCGCCGCCGGCGACGTTTTCCGCCTCTATGCCGCCGGATGCGGTATTGACCGCCAGGCCCTGCGCCGCGCCGCGAACCGAAACCGGGCCGGATACCGTGGCTATTCCCACCGGCCCCCCTGCGGATATAACCGTTATGCTGCCGGACACGGTTCCTATTTTCATTTCCTGCCGCGCGGAGTTGGCCGACACATTGCCGGAGACGGCGCTTATGTCCAGTTTTACCGCCGCAGGGGCGGAAACGGCCATGCCGGCGGAGCAGTCATCCTCTCCGTTTTTCCGCGCCCTTTCCGCCGGACGCAGCGTCGCCGTAAGCTGGCCGGAGGAAACAACGGTTTCCAGCGAGCATTTTTCGCTGTCAAACCGCGCAACATAAATACGGACAGGGCCGTCCGCCGGCTTGAAATCAACATCGCCGGAAACGGCGCTTATAACCATGCTCTCCACGTCTTTTGCCGGGAATTCCCTGCTGACGTTTGTTACTTCGGCGCGGACGGAGACGGCACAGCAGGCAAAGGCCAGCAGAATGAAGACGGATTTATTCATGGGGGTAATGCGCGCGCGGACGGACAAATCCGCGCCGCGACACTCGCGGCGCGGGCGGCGGCGCGGCTTATAAATGCGTTATGCCCTCTTTAAGGGCGTAGCGTATAAGCTCGGCCTGTTTGTGGATGTCCAGCTTGCGCATTATGTTGTTGCGGTGCACATGCACGGTGTTGAGCGAAAGCCCGAATTCCGCCGCGATTTCCTTGCTGGAATAGCCCTCGGCGATAAGCTGCAGCACCTCGCGCTCCTTGGGCGTCAGCGTGGGCAGCGACGATGGCGCAGGCATCGGCCCCTGCCCCAGGAAACCCTGCACCACGTACTTGGACACTTTCGGGCACAGATAGAAGCGCCCCGCGTTCACCTCGCGCACGGCCTGAATGATTTCATCCGAGTTGGAAAGTTTGACTATGAACCCCCGCGCGCCGGCCTTTAGCGCCTTTTCAACGGAAGGGCTGTCGTCGTGCATGCTCAGCATGACCACTTTGCTCTTGGAGCGCGTTCTCAGGAGGCGGCGCGTGGTTTCCACGCCGTTTAGCAGCGGCATGGAGATGTCTATCAAAAAAACATCGGCTAGGTCGGGATTTGCCTGCACCATGTCCAGCAATTCCTTGCCGTTGGAGGCTTCGCCGGTTATGGTGATGTCGGGCGCTTTGCGCTCCAGCGCTGCGCGTATGCCGTCCCGCACAACGGAATGATCGTCCGCTATTGCCAGCTTTATAGTCATGCCTTCCTCCCACTTTCCGATTTTACCGCGGTTTCCAGCCCGGCCAGTTTCCGGACTATGCCGCGCGCGGTATGCCCGGCTTTGAATGCCGTTTCCGCTGCCAGGGCCGCTTCCATGGAGCGCAAAAGCCGCAGATTCGCCGCGCAGCCCTTTACCGAATGCATTATTTCCGCGCCGGAGTTCATATCCCCGGACAGCGCCGCGGCCCTGGCCTGCGCCAGCTGTGCCGCGGTCTGGGCCGCAAAATCTGCAACCAGCCCGTCATAAACGGCTTCGTCTATGCCGCCCAGTTCCTCAAGAATTCGTTCTTTAGCCTTGTCCGGCATGATTGTATAGCCCTTTATTGTTACATTGTACGCAATTAAACACGAGATGCCAAGCGGAATTGTCGCGGAGCCTTTTTGCCCCTTTCTGGACAGGCCGCCAAAATTATACACTGGAGGGGACGTTACTTCCCTAATATAAGGAGCTTTTATGGAACGCAAGCTTGTCGCCATGGACGCAAACACCGCCGCCGCGCATACCGCGCACGCGACCAACGAGGTGATTGCGATTTATCCGATAACGCCCTCCTCCGTGATGGGCGAACTGAGCGATTTGAAATCCGCCAAGGGCGAAAAAAATATCTGGGGCGATATCCCCGAAGTCATAGAAATGCAGTCCGAGGGCGGCGCCTCCGGCGCGGTGCACGGCGCGCTTACCGCCGGCTCGCTGACCACCACCTTCACCGCCTCGCAGGGCCTGCTGCTGATGATACCGAACATGTACAAAATCGCGGGCGAGCTGTCGCCGCTGGTGTTCCATGTCTCGGCCCGGGCGGTGGCGACGCACGCCCTGTCCATTTTCGGCGACCATTCGGACGTGATGGCCTGCCGCCAGACCGGTTTTGCGATGCTGGCCTCCGCCAATCCGCAGGAGGCGATGGATTTCGCCCTCATCTCCCAGGCGGCGGCGCTGGAATCCCGCGTTCCTTTCCTGCATTTCTTTGACGGGTTCCGCAGCTCGCACGAACTGAACATGGTGGAGCCGCTCTCTTTTGACCAGATGAGGGCCATGCTGCCGGAAGAGCTGATTGCAAAATACCGCGAGATGGCGCTGGACCCGGAGCGGCCCGTGCTGCGCGGCACCGCCCAGAACCCGGACGTTTTCTTCCAGGCGCGCGAAACCGCCAACCCCTATTACGACAAATGCGCCGCCATCACCGCCAAAGCGATGGAGAAATTCGCCAAAACCGCCGGGCGCAAATACTCGCTTATTGAATACTACGGCGACAAGGACGCAAAACAGATAACCGTCATCATGGCCTCCGGCGCAGACACCGTGCGCGAAACGGTGGACTACCTCAACGCCCAGGGCGGAAAATACGGCGTCATCAAGGTGAACCTGTACCGCCCGTTCCCGGTAAAGGAATTCGTGGACGCGATTCCTGCCTCCGTGGAAGGCATAGCGGTGCTGGACCGCACCAAAGAGCCGGGTGCCGTCGGCGAGCCGCTGTATCAGGACGTTTGCGCCGCGCTGCTTTCCAAAGCCGGGCGCGCCAAATTCGCCAAGACCCCGCCGGTGATAGGCGGGCGCTACGGGCTGGGCTCCAAGGAATTCACCCCGGCCATGGTGAAAGCGGTATACACGAAGAGCGGGCTCAAACACCCGGAGCAGGGCTTTACCGTCGGCATCAACGACGACCTGACGGGGCTGAGCCTCTCCCACGACGCGGCCTTTGACATTGAAGGCAAAGACGTTTTCCGCGCGCTGTTCTACGGACTGGGCTCCGACGGGACGGTGGGCGCCAACAAAAATACCATCAAAATCATCAGCGAGGAAACCGACAACTACGCGCAGGGCTACTTCGTCTACGACTCCAAGAAGGCGGGCTCCATGACGGTGTCGCATGTGCGCTTCGGCAAAAACTACATACGCGCGCCGTACCTTATAAACAAGGCCAGGTTCATCGGCTGCCACCAGTTCAGCTTCCTGGAAAAATACGACATGCTCTCCCGCGCGGAGGAAGGCGCGGTGTTCCTGCTCAGCAGCCCCTACAGCGCCGCCGAGGTGTGGGCCAAAATCCCCTGCGAGGTGCAGCAGGCGGTGATAGACAAAAAACTGAAGTTTTATGTCGTCAACGCCTCCGAAATCGCAAATCAGACCGGGATGGGCGCGCGCATAAACGTCATCATGCAGACGGCGTTTTTCGCCATCTCCGGCGTGCTGCCCAAGGACGAGGCCATCTCCGCCATCAAGAACGCGATTAAAAAGACCTACTCGCGCAAGGGCGAGGACGTGGTCAAAAAGAACTACGCCGCCGTGGACGCCACGGTTGCCGCGATAGAGCAGGTCAAAGTCCCCTCCAATGCCGACTCGTGCATACGCCGCCAGCCGGCGGTTCCGGCGGACAGCCCGCAGTTCGTGCGCGAGGTGCTGGGCGAGATGATAGCCTTCCGCGGCGACGATATACCCGTCTCCAAATTCCCCGCGGGCGGCGTTTTCCCGACGGCCACCTCCCAGTACGAAAAGCGCAATATCGCGCTGGAATCCCCGGTCTGGGAGCCGGACCTCTGCATACAGTGCGGCATCTGCTCGCTTGTCTGCCCGCACGCCGCCATACGGATAAAAGCGCACGACGGCGCCAACGCCCCCAAATCCTTCAAGACAGCCGAGGGCAAGGGCGACCTCAAGGGCCTCAAGTTCACCGCGCAGGTCGCGGTGGAAGACTGCACCGGCTGCGGCGCCTGCGTCTACAACTGCCCGGCCAAGGACAAGAACAATCCGCAGCGCAAGGCCATCAACCTGGCCCCCCAGACACCGCTGCGCGAGACCGAGATAGAAAACTTCAAATACTTCATGGCGCTGGAAGACAAGGCCGCCGCGAAGGTCAACCGGTTTACCATAAAAGGCAGCCAGCTCCAGCGGCCCCTGTTTGAGTTCTCCGGCGCGTGCGGCGGCTGCGGCGAGACGCCGTATGTCAAGCTGCTTACCCAGCTGGTCGGCGACCACGCCGCCATAGCAAACGCCACCGGCTGCTCCTCAATCTACGGCGGCAACCTGCCGACTACGCCCTATGCCAAGCGCTCCGACGGCAAAGGCCCGGCATGGAGCAACTCGCTGTTTGAGGATAATGCAGAGTTCGGGCTGGGAATGCGCCTCGCCTACGACCAGCTTGGCGCGGAGGCGCGCGCGCTGCTCAAAAAGCTGTCCGCCTCAACCCTGCCGGCCAGCAAAAAACTGGCAGACGACATCATCGCCTGCGCCCAGAAGGACTGGGTTGAGATAGAACAGCAGCGCGGACGGGTGGCGGACCTCAAGCGCGCGCTTGGCGGCAAAACCGGCCAGGACGAAATCCGGCTGGCCGCGATAGCCGATTACCTTGTCAAAAAATCCGTCTGGATACTGGGCGGCGACGGCTGGGCTTATGACATCGGTTACGGCGGGCTGGACCATGTGCTTGCCTCCGGCAGGAACGTAAAAATCCTCGTGCTGGACACCGAGGTTTACTCCAACACCGGCGGCCAGATGTCCAAGGCCACGCCCACGGGCGCGGTGGCGCAGTTCGCCGCCGGCGGCAAGATGCTGCCCAAGAAAGACCTGGGCATGATCTCCATGACCTACGGCAACATCTATGTCGCCAGCGTAAACATCGGCGCGAACTACCAGCAGACCATCAAGGCGTTTGAGGAGGCCGAGGCTTATGACGGCCCCGCCATCATCATCGCCTATTCGCATTGCATAGCGCACGGCATAGACATGCGCTCCGGCATGGGCGAAGGCAAAAAGGCGGTCGCCAGCGGGCGGTGGATACTCTACCGCTTCAACCCGGCGCTGCGCGCGCAGAAGAAAAACCCGCTTGCCATAGACAGCGGCGCGCCCACCATCCCGCTGGAGCAGTACATGTCCGGCGAGAACAGGTTCCGCGCCCTCGCCGCCTCCAACCCGGATGCCGCAAAACGGCTGATGAAGCTGGCGGACGAGGAGTACAAATGGCGGCTCAGCGTCTACCGCCAGATAGCCGCCATGTCCTGCGACACGGAAAAGAAAGAGGAAAAGGTCCCCCAGGCAGCCTAGCCGCAGGCTGAACCCGGCGCGGCCAGCCGCCGCGCCGGAAGACGGCAGTCCCGAATTCCGGGACCGGCTCTTGCTCCGGCTGCAACCTGCGGTTGCAGCCGGAATTATTTATGGAAGAAACAAATCCGGGCAGGGCGATTATTAAACCCGGCGGCGGGAAATGGGCGAAGCATGTCCGCTGGCGCGGGGCGGAACCGGAGGTGCGCGGCGTCGGCGCGAAAATATCGCTGCCGGACGCGGCGAAAACCGGCGCGCCCCGGCATTCGCCGTTGTGGTTTGCGGTTTGCGCCGCGATATTCGCGCTGACGCTGGCGGCGGCCTGGCTGAAGCCGGAGTGGGGCTTTCTGGCCTGGCTTGCGCTTGCGCCTTTCGGCCTTGCTTCTCTGCGCGCGGGCGGCGCGCTGCGCGCGGCGGCCTTCGGCTGGCTGGCGGGGTTCTTATTTTATCTCTTGGGGCTTTACTGGATTTTCCCGACCTGCCGGGCGGGGGCGCTGGGCATAGGGCAGTCGCTGCTGGCATGGGTCGTGCTGGCGGAGATACTGGCTCTCCAGTGGGCGGCTGCCGCCGCGCTGACGCGCAAGCTGGCGCGCTACGGGCGGCTGTTTCCGCTGCTGGCGGCGGCGGCTTTCACCGCGGTTGAATATCTGGCGGTCTGCGCCGGCGGACAGGGCGGCTGGTTCCCCTGGTTCCTGCTTGGGTACACGCAATGGCAGAACGCGCAGCTTATTCAAATTGCGGCGTTTGCCGGGGTGTACGGCGTCGGCTTTATTGTCGCGTTTTTCGGGTTTTCGCTGGCGCGCTGGATTGGAATAATCACCGGCGGGCATGTGTCCGCCCGCGCGGCGGCAGTGTCGTTTTTGCGCGGTATGGCGGCTCCGGCTGCGGTTGCGGCGGCTGTCGTTGTCTTCGGCTATTTCCGGCTGGACATGGCAAGGCAGGAACGGCGCGGCTGGCCGGAGATCGTTGTCGCCGTCATTCAGCCCGATATCGCGCAGTACAAAAAATGGGAGCCGGCTTTTGAGGATGAAATCCTGTCGCGGGAGGCGGCTTTGGCCGCGCTTGCGGCCAAAGCCGCGCCGAAACTGGTAATCTGGCCAGAATCCGCACTGCCGGGGCCAATGGACGAGGAGAAATACTCCGCCTTCGTCCGCGCAATCGCGCTGGCAACCGGCGGCTGGCAGCTAATCGGCACGGTGCGCGGGGCGGGGGGCAGGGATTTCGTCTCGGCATATGCGGTTTCGCCGGAGGGCGCGGTTGCGGGAATATACGACAAAAGGCGGCTGGTGCCTTTCGGCGAATTCGTGCCTTTCCGCGATATTCTGGGGCGGTTTGCCGCGCCGGTCAACAAGCTGGGCGAATTTTCAGCCGGTTCCGCGGACCAGCGCCCGCTTGAGGTTGCGGGGCTCTCGCTCAATATCGGAATCTGCTACGAGACTATTTTCCCGCAGCTCTGGCGCGGCTGGCGGGCGGAACAGGACATCGCGGTAATTCCCGGCGCGCTGTCGGCGCGGTTTGCGCCGCTGCAAAAGCTGCTGGACAGGGCTTTGGAGAATATACTGCTGCCATTCGGCTTCCTGCCGCCGGAATCTTATGTTACCCGCAAAAACAAATCCGCTTTTGATGGCAGCGGCGCGCTAAGCCTGGCGCCGCAGCCGGTTTCGCCGCAGGCGAAACCGGCTGCGCCACGGCTGCTGGTCAGCCTCACCAATGACGGCTGGTATCTGGATACCGCCGCGCCGCGCCAGCATTTCGCGGCGGCGGTGTTGCGCGCGGTTGAAAGCGGCATCCCGCTGGTCCGCGCCGCCAATACCGGAATTTCCGGCTGGATAGACGGTTCGGGAATAGTCCGCGGCCGCACGGAGCTTAACACGCCGGCTGCGCCGGTTTACCGCATAGCCGTTTCGCCGTCGCAGAGCTTTTATGCGGATTTCGGCGATATTTTCGCCGGACTGTGCTGCGTCGCGGCGGGCTGCGCGCTTTTGGCCGCCGTTCTGTTTTTATGAAGCTGGTCGCAACCGAAAAATACTCGGTAAATCTGGGCGGGCATGTTTTTTCGCCGGACAAGTTCTGGCGGGCGGCGCAAATTCTGCTGGAGCGGGAAGTTGTGTTGCCGCGCGGCATTATCGCGCCGGAAATGCCGTCCCGGCGGGAGCTTTTGTCCGCGCACGACGGGCAATGGCTGGACAAGCTGGACGCCCTGACGCTTTCGGAGCGGGAAAAGGCGCTTGCCGAAATGCCGGTTACAAAAGAGACTGTCGCCGCGCATAAACTGGCCTGCGGCGGCACGATAGCGGCCTGCAAGCTGGCGCTAAATGACGGGCTGGGGCTTCATGCCGGAGGCGGCGGGCATCACGCATTCCGCGATTGCGGCGGCGGCTTCTGCCTGTTCAACGATATAGCGGTCGCCGTAAACGCATTGAACAAGCGCGCGGTCGTCATAGACCTTGACGCGCATCAGGGCAACGGCACGGCGGAGATTTTCCGCGACAGCAAGGATGTGTTCACCTTCTCCATGCACGGGCGGGATATTTTCCCGGAGGAGAAGGCCCAAAGCTCGCTTGATATCGCGTTCCCCGCGGGAACCGGCTTTGTGCCGTATTTCTCCGCGCTTGAGGAAAACCTTCCGCGCATACTGGACCTGCACAGGCCGGAACTGGCGGTATACCTGGCCGGGGCGGATGTTTACGAAAAAGACGCGCTGGGCTGTTTCGCGCTTTCAATGCAGGAAATCATCGCGCGGGACGAATTTGCGGCGCGCCAGTGCAGGGCCCGGCATATCCCGCTGGCGGTGGTTCTGGGCGGCGGCTACGGCGCGGACGCCGCCATAATTCACGCGAACACACTGCAAACCGTCTCCGAAGTTTATAAGATATAGCCCATGGCCGAGCATATAGAGTTCAAGGACGCGGACAATAAGATAACAGAGCTTGCCCTTGCGCTGGGCAGGCTGAAGACGCTTTGCGCCATTGACGACAAACAGAAAAAGCAGGCCGAACTGGAAAAGCAGTCCGCCGCCCCCGGTTTCTGGGACAATGCCCAGGCGGCGCAACTGGTGGCCAAGGAAAAGGCGGACCTTGAAAAGGAAATAACACTTTATTACGGCGCGGACAAACAACTGGCGGACGCCCGCGCGCATTACGAGCTGGCCCGCGAGGAAAACGCCTCCGGCGAACTGCCGGAAATAATGGCCTCGCTTAAACCGGTTGTCCAGGCCGTCCAAGCGATGGATTTTCAGGCCAAGCTCTCGGCCCCGACCGACAAACTGGGCGCGATTTTAAGCATTCATGCCGGAGCCGGCGGCACCGAGGCCTGCGACTGGGCGGAAATGCTGCTGCGTATGTATTCGCGCTGGGCGCAGGCGCGCGGGTTCGGGTTCGCCGTAACCGATATGCTGGCCGGCGACGGCGCGGGCATTCGCAACGCCACGGTTTTCGTGCAGGGGCGTTTTGCCTACGGCCATCTCAAAAGCGAAAACGGCGTGCACCGGCTGGTGCGCATTTCGCCTTTTGACGCCAACAAGAGGCGGCACACCTCCTTCGCCTCCTGCGACGTGCTGCCGGATATTGAAGAGGAAGTTGACATCAAAATAGAGGACAAGGATATTCAGATAGACACCTACCGCGCCGGCGGCGCGGGCGGCCAGAACGTAAACAAGGTGGAAACCGCCATCAGAATCACCCATACCCCCACCGGCATAGTGGTGCAGTGCCAGAACGAGCGTTCCCAGCATCAGAACCGCCTCAACGCGATGAAAATGCTCAAGGCCAAACTGCACGAGGTGGAGATGGACAAGAAACGCTCCGAGCTGGAGCGGCATTACAGCGAAAAAGGCGATATCGCCTGGGGGCATCAGATACGCTCATACGTTTTCATGCCCTACCAGATGGTCAAAGACATGCGCACCGGACACGAAACCTCGGACGTGCAGGGTGTGATGGACGGCGCGCTGGACGGCTTCATGCAGTCCTATCTTGAATGGCTTGCCGGAGGCAAGAAACCGATAAAATGAAAGACTTCACAATAAAAAAAGCCGGCGCGCGCAAGCTGGACGCGCGGCTGAACCAACCCTTCAAAATCGCCACCGGCGCGCACACCGCGCTTGAAAACGTGCTGTTTTACGTGCAGCTTGACGGCGGCATAACCGGCTGGGGCGAGGCTGCCCCCGCCGCCCATATCACCGGCGAAACGCAGGAAAAAACGCTTTCCAACCTGCAAAACCTGGCGCGCGGGCTTGAGGGGCGCAGCGTCTGCGACTATCAGGCTGTTTCAATGGAAATCAGCGAGTCGCTGCCCCAGAACCGCTGCGCCCGGACCGCCGTTGAAGCCGCCATGCTGGACGCGCTGGCCCAAAAGCTGAAAATGCCGGTCTGGAAGCTCTTCGGCCCCGGCTGCGCCCCGCTGCACAGCGACATGACCATAGTGCTTGGTTCGGTTGAGGAAGCGCAGCTTGCCGCCAAAGATATAAAACGCCGCGGCATGAGCGCCTATAAAATCAAGCTGGGCGGCGACGCGGAGCTGGATTTCATGCGTATTCTGGCCGCCGCCAACGCCGCGCCGGAAATGCCGGTGTATCTGGACGCCAATCAGGCGTATTCTCCCAAAGGAATGCTCCGGCTGGTGCGCGAGCTTAAAGACATAAAAGTCCGGCTTGAGATGATAGAGCAGCCGGTCAAAAAAGAGGATTGGGAAGGCCTGCGCGAGGTTACGCGCAAAAGCGGCGTCTGCGTCTGCGCGGACGAGGCGGTAACCGGGCTGGAAAGCGTGGCCAGAATAATCCGGGGCGGTTACGCCCACGCGGTCAACATCAAAACCGCCAAATTCGGCTTTGTATTGGGCGCGGAGATGGCGCGGCTGTGCCGGGCGCATGGAATAAGGCTTATGATAGGCGGCATGATGGAATCGCTGCTGGCGATGACCGCCTCCGCCCATCTGGCGGCGGGCTGCGGCGGGTTTGATTTCATAGATCTGGACACGCCGTTTTTCATCAAGGACAAGGTGATGCGCGGCGGGGCGCTGTCGCCCTCCGGCGTGTATAGCCTGGCCGGGGTGAAATCGGGCCTTGGCGTTGCTCCGGCGGACTGATTTGCGGTTGCATTTGCCGGGGCTTTTTCATAGGATATAAGTACGCGCTAATCTTGCGGGTTCGCTTCCGGCGGAAGACAGATTTTCCGGCGGCGCGGCGCGGAAGGCCGGTCGCGGCTAGAGACTGGCGCACTAAATAAAAGGAGACCGAAACAAATGAAAAGACTGTTAGCGGCAATAGTGATGATCGCCGGCGTCGGCGCCGTGGCAACGGCTGCAGATGTGGGCAAATGGGATGCGGATTACGGCGTTGGCTATGCCATGCCCGTATCCGGCGACTGGAGCAGCAACCACAAAGGCTCGCTCAACATGAGTCTCGCCGGCGCCTACAAATTCCAGGACATGCTTTCGGCTGGTCTGGAACTGGGCTATGACTTCGGCCACAAAAACAAGGATGTTAGCGATTACAAAGTCAAAGTCCTTCAGCTGACCCCCTTCATCAAAGCCGATAAGGACGTGGAGCTGGGCGGCAAAAAAGTCAACACCTACGGCATATTCGGCCTCGGCCTCTACCGCTGGAGCACGCCGGATTACGATAACGGCGCCGGCACGACCGTTGCTGGTGATTCCGGCTCCAAGTTCGGCTTCAACCTCGGCGGCGGCGCGATGATGGAAGTCGCCCCCCAGTGGAAAGTCGGCCTGGACCTGCGCTGGCATCATGTGTTCGGAATGCTGGACAACGGCGATGGCACGAGCTCCGCTGCCAACAACATTGTCCCGAGCCTGAAGGTTGCCTACTCCTTCTAAATTCGGACAAAGGCATTGAAAAACCCCCCCGCTTCGGCGGGGGGGTTTTGTTTTGGCGGAATTCGGCGGCAACTGCAATTTTCGGGCTTATTGCTGGATTTTGAGCATTGCCACGAAGGCTTCCTGCGGAATGTCCACGCTGCCTATGTTTTTGAGGCGGCGCTTGCCTTCCTTCTGCCGCTCAAGCAGCTTGCGCTTGCGCGTTATGTCGCCGCCGTAGCATTTGGCGATGACGTCCTTGCGCATGGCGGGCTTTGTCTCGCGCGCGATGATTTTGCCCTCGGCCCGGGCCTGTATGGCGATTTCAAACTGCTGGCGGGGGATTATTTCCTTTAGCTTTTCGCACAAAAGCCGGCCCTGCGTCTGCGCCTTGCTCTTGTGGGTGACAACCGACAGCGCGTCCACCGGAGTGCCGTGTATCAGAATCTCCATCACCACCACGTCGGCGGAGCGGTAGCCGGCCATCTCGTAATCAAAAGAGGCATAGCCCTTGGAAACGGACTTGAGCTTGTCGTAAAAATCCACCACCATTTCGCCGAGCGGCATCTCGTATTCCACTATGACGCGCTGGTTGGCGATATGCTCCAGCCGCCCGAACTCGCCGCGGCGGTCTTTGAGCAGGTTCATCACCGCTTCCATATTCGCCACCGGAGTTACTATTGTTACTTTCACCGACGGCTCGCGCGTATCGGCTATGTCGCCGTAGGGCGGGAAATTGGCGGGATTGTCCACCAGCACATAGCCTTCCTCATCTGGCGTCTGGGCGGGCCCGCCGGGGACGGCGCGGCCCCTGCTTTTGACCTTGTAGACCACATTGGGGCTGGTAACTATAAGCGAGAGGTTGAATTCCCGCTCCAGGCGTTCCTTGACAATCTCCATGTGCAGCAGCCCCATAAAGCCCAGCCGGAAGCCGAAACCCAGCGCCTTTGAAGTTTCCGCCTGGTAGTGGAACGCGGAGTCCGAAAGATTCAGCTTCTCTATGGCGGCGCGCAGCAGCGGGTAGTCCGCCGGCACTATCGGGAAAATGCTGGCGAAAACCACGGGTCTGGCCTCGCGGTAGCCGGGCAGCGACTTTAGGACGGGGCGGGCATGGTCGGTGACAGTGTCGCCCACATGGACCTGGTGTATGTCCTTTACGCCCGCAATCACATACCCCACCTCTCCGGGGCCAAGCGAATCGGCTTTGACGGGTTTGGGCGTCATGCAGCCGACTTCCTCTATATCCGATACAAAGCCGGACGAGAAAAGCCGCATTTTCATCCCCGCCCGCAGCGAGCCCTCAAAAACGCGCACATACATCACCACGCCGCGGAACGAATCGTAATACGAATCAAAAATAAGCGCGGCAGGCGGAGCCTCGGGCAGGCCGCCGGGGGCGGGAATATCGTCGGCTATGCGGGAAAGCAAATGCTCCACCCCCAGCCCGGTTTTGGCAGACACGCGCTCGGCTGAAATGGGGCTTTTGAGTATTTCCCAGAGCTGCTCCTCGGAGGCGTCGGCGTCGGACTGGGACAGGTCCACCTTGTTTATCACCGGTATCACCTTCAGCCCCAGCGACTGGGCCAGATGCGCGTGCGCCACCGTCTGCGCCTCCACGCCCTGGGAGGCGTCCACCAGCAGCAGAACGCCCTCGCACGCGCCAAGCGAGCGGGCCACCTCGTATGAAAAATCCACGTGTCCGGGGGTGTCTATGAGGTTGAAAATATAGTCCTCGCCGCCGCGCGAATAATTCATGCGCACGGCCTTGGCTTTGATGGTGATGCCGCGCTCGCGCTCCAGGTCCATGCTGTCAAGCGTCTGCTCGCGCAGCTGGCGGCGGGGGACGGTGCCGGTCTCTTCCAGCAGGCGGTCGGCCAGCGTGGATTTGCCATGGTCTATGTGGGCTATTATTGAGAAGTTACGGATTTTCATCGGCAGTTTTAAGGACAAGCTGCCGTATTTCCTCGCAGCTTGAGAGGGTCAGCGCCTGTTGCGCGGCCTGCGCGCAGGCCGTAAAGTCCAGCGAGCGGATGGTATGCTTGACCTTCAGAAACATGCGGGGCGTAACCGACAGCGCGTCCATGCCAAGCCCGGCCAGCAGGCAGGCGGCCTTGGGGTCCGAGGCCATCTCGCCGCAGACGCTGACCTGCTTGCCTTTCTTGTGCGCGGTCTGCACTATCAGGTGCAGCACGCGCAGCACCGCCGGGTGATAGGTGTCGTAGATATGCGCGACGCGCTGATTCACGCGGTCCACCGCAAGGAGATACTGAATCAAATCGTTGGTGCCGATGGAGATGAAATCCGCCACCGAAAGCATTGTGTCCAGCGTAAGCGCGGCGGAGGGGATTTCCACCATTATGCCCAGCTCCGGCAGCGACTGCGGCGCGCGGCCTTCCTTGACCAACTCGGAATGCATCTCCTCCATCGCCATGCGCACGGCGCGCACCTCGCTGGCCGAGGTTACCATCGGAATCATGATTTTCACGTTGCCGCGCTTTGCCGCGCGCAGCGACGCGCGCAGCTGCGTCCGCATCATATCCGAATGCTGGAGGAAAAGCCGCACCCCGCGCAGCCCCATAAAGGGGTTGGTCTCGTTCTCGTGGCCGGGGATGCCAAGCGCGGTCAGCTTGTCGCCGCCTATGTCGGCAAGGCGGATGGTTACGGGCGCGGGAGCCAGCGCTTTTGCCACGGCATCGTATGCGGAAAACTGCTCCTCCTCCGGGGGCGGGGCGGGACGGTTCATGTAAAGCCACTCGGTCCGCAGAAGCCCCACGCCGTCCACATTAAGGCCGGTAACCGACTGCGGGTCCTCGCGCATGTCCATGTTGACAAGCAGGTTTATCTTGTGCCCGTCGCGCGTAACGCTGGGCAGCTGGCGCACGGTTTCCAGAAAACGCTCGGCCTGGCGCTGCTGGCGCTGGGTTTTCTGGTATTTCTCCAGCGCTTCGGGGCCGGGGGAGATTATGACAAGGCCGCGGTCGCCGTCCACTATGGCGACGTCGCCGGTCCTGACCTGCCGCGTTATGTCGGAGAGGCCGACAACGGCGGGCAGCTCCATGCTCTGGGCCAGCAGCGCGGTGTGGCTGGTCTTGCCGCCGATGTCGGTGCAGAAACCCAGCACCCGGCTTTCGCGCATATGCAGGGTGTCGGACGGGTACAGGTTATGCGCTATCAGGACGGAGGGAACCTTTATGTCGGCCAGGGACCGCTTTTCCTGGCGCACCAGATGGCTTACCAGGCGCTTGCCCACGTCAAAAAGGTCGTGGCGGCGTTCGCGGAAAAACTCGTCGTCTATTTTTTCAAAATTGCGGTTGAGGCGGTCTATGGTCTGGGACAGCGCGTATTCCGCGTTGACCAGCTCGGCGGCGATGCGGCGCGGCACTTCCTGCGTAATCAGCGGGTCCTTCAGAATCAGCCGGTGCGTTTCTATCAGCTTGGCGTGCTTTTTGCCCAGCATCAGCAGCACCTTCGCCTCGGCGGCGTCCAGGTCGGACAGCGTGGCCCGCACGGCGTCCTTGAAACGTTTGACCTCGTTTTTGACCGCGTCGGGGGAAAGGACGCGCTTGTCTATGACAAGGTCGTTGTCGTCAAAGACATACGCCTTGCCTATGGCAATTCCCGGGCTGGCGGGGATGCCCTTCATTATTATCATGGTTTGTCCGCTTCCATTTCGTCAAAGCCGCGGGCGAAAAGCTCCCTTATGGCGGAAAGCGCCGCATTCTCGTCCGGCCCGCTGACCGAAACGGTCAGCGCGCTTCCGCACTCGGCGGCAAGCATCATAACTCCCATCACGCTTTTGCCGTTTATAACGTCGCCGTTCCTGGAAATCTTAATCTCGCTGGCAAATTGGGACGCCGTGGCCACCAGCGCCGCCGCGGGCCGCGCGTGCATTCCAAGCGGGTTGACGACCTTCACCGTTTCGCTTACCATTCATTCTCCCTTATATACTAGTATGCCAGAGCAAAAGCAATTATGCAAATACATATCACCGCGCCGTATACCTGCGCCACATGTTTCCCGGAGCGGGTGGTGAAAAACGCCGCGCACATCGCCGGCGGCGCAAGCAGATACGCCAGCGCGTCATGTCCGTGCAGCGCCGCCGGCATTTTAAGCCGCCAGAAAACAATCAGCTTCATGGCGATAAGCAGAACGGTGGCGCAAAACCCGGCCAGCCTGGCCTTGCGTATCATGCCCTGCCAGTTGACGAAATCCAGCCCGCAGGAGCCGCCCGCCCCGCACTGATAACCGTAGGAAATTCCCTTCCAGCGCACCCATATTGCTATGCCGTTGTAAACGGCAAGCCCGGCGGCGAGCCCAACCAGCAGCTCTCCCGCGCCGAAAGAGGTCTGGAACCGCCACATCTCCTCCGGGGGATGTGTCAGATGGCGCAGCCCCAGCGCCCACAGCGCCAGCAGGCTGATGGAGAGGCTGGCGGGCCGCAGCGCGGCCCAGAAAAACCTGTCCCCTATCGCGCCCAGCGGCGGGGCGACGGCGGATTTTATCGCCTCCACCCGGGCAGTGTCATGCGGCTGGCCGGACAGCGCGCCCTGCTCCTCCAGCCGGGCCGCAAGCCCCAGCGCGAAACCCGCCATGAACGGATGCGTGTTGAAAAATCCCAGATGGCGTTTCATCCCGGCGCAAAGCTCGCGCCCCTTGTATAACGCGGCCAGCGCCGGATATATTGCGAATGCAAAGCCCATGTTCTGCATTCTCTGGTCGTTCCAGCCCGCCTGTATCAGGAAAGAGCGCAGGAAAATTTTCCGTTTTATGCCGGCATCCATTTCAGTTTCCCCTGCGCGGCAGCAGCGCGGCGGTAAGCGCGGCCAGCCCCAGCCAGGGGGCCACGCGGTAAGCCGTCATAAACGCCGGCTTTATTTTTGCCGGCATGGCAAGCCAGGCAGCGCCGCCTGCGCAGACGGCCAGGCAAATTCCGGAAAACACGAACACGAACACCAGCGCCGCCTGCTGGGCCAGCGCTTTGGCGACCCAGCCCCCCGCAGCCGAGGCGTCCGTTTCCGTGGCGCTTTCCAGCCGCGCGTTCCAGGAGGAGCGTTCCTGCCGCATTTTAATCTCTACAAACGGATACAGCTTCGCCAGAATAAAACCGAGCAGGAACGAATACCCGCTGTCAAACCCCGCCCACCTGTGCAGCGCGAAAGCGCATGCCGCGCCCACCACCCCGCTTGGCGGGACATAGCCGCCCACCGGCACCTGGTCTATGGTCAGCAGTTCCATGCACAGGCCCAATTGCACGCCGGACAGGAAATCCCCGCCCATGATTCCGAATATGGCGCCCGCAACGGACGGGCGGGAAAACAGAAACTGTCCCGCCTGAACCGAGTCCAATTCCAGCGCCGCCGCCGCGGCGGAAACAGCCGCTATCCCGCCTATCATAAGACTTTCTCCCGAATAAGCTTTTGGGCAAAAATCACGACTTTTTGCATACGGTTTTACGATTTACGGCTTGCGTCCCTTCTGATGCGCGAAGTACCCTTGCACCTTTCATTTTACATCAAAATCGTGCAGACTCTCTTCCCGTGTTTTATCCATCAGCCTGTCGCCGGCGTTTTACGCACTTGAACTGTGTTCAAAACGACACAGCAGCGACAAGGTCAGCAACATGGCATTTCACGACATCATCCATTTTTTCACAATGCCGTATTTTGCTGTCCCGTATTGCCGAAAACAACCGCGCGAAGCGTTCCTGAAACACACGAAAAGGCTCTGGAACGAGGCGGGAACAACTACCGGAATTTTTTACTCCCCTTTCGTGTGTTTGGTGGTTTGATTCCGTTTTGACTGTCGTTTGCCAACACGCCACAGCTTTTCAAAAAACGGGTGATGCCGTACAGGGCATTTCTATTTACCTGCAACCTGGGGCACCGCCTTTTCCCGCCGGACGGCTGCAATTTGGTAAAATAAACCGTTATGCTAAAAATCGCGCTTTGCTCCGCTTTATTTTTTATTGCCCCCGGCGGCGCGTCCGCCCAGTTGCTTGTGAAAGAAACCAAATGGCAGGTGGCCTTTGCGCCTAAAACCGCCGGCAAAACGGCTTATTCGGACTCCGCGTCCGTCCCCGTATTGAAAACCGGCAGGCTGCCGGTTATGCTGCGGCTTGTGGTGCGGGTGGAAAACTCCGGCGCCAAACCGGCGGAGGCGGTGGTGTTGCGCTGCGCTTTTGCCATGCGGCTGGTCCGGGAAGATTCCGCGGAGCCGGGCGTATGGACGGTCCCTTTTTCAATAGACGAGCGGCGGGTGTCCAAAATCCCGCCGGGGAAAACGGTGGAAATAACCGTGCCCCACACCGAATTGCAGGTGTACCTCAAGCGGCTGGTCAAAACCGGCTTCCGGCCCGACAGGCTGCGCGCCTCCGTAATGCTGGAGCCGCGGCGCGGCGGCAACCTCGCAGCCGGCATGGGCGAGGCGGAAGTGGAGGTGAAACCTTTATGATAGACATGAAGCTGTTGCGCTCCAACCCGGATTATTTCCGCAAGGCCGCGGAAAATCGCGGCGGCAAAGGCCTCCCCGCGTTGGAGGATTTGATTGCCAAGGATGCCCTGCACCGCGCCGCGCTGACCCGGGCGGAAAGCCTGCGCGCCGAAAGCAAAAAAATCTCCGCCGAAATCGGCAAATTCCGCGCGCAGAAACAGCCTCCCCCGGCGGAGCTTGCGGAAAAGGCGGCCAAACTTAAGGATGAAGCCGCCTCGGCTGAAAAAACGCTGGCGCCCATGGAGGCGGAGGCCAAAGCCCTCGCCCTGGGCATTCCCAACACGCCGGATGAAACAACCGTCGTCGGCAAATCCGAGGCGGACAACAAAGTGGTCCGCGAAAATACCGCCGGCAAAAAAGAATTTTCCTTCAAGCCGCTGGACCATCACGAACTGGGCGAAAAGCTGGGCATACTGGATTTTCAGACGGCGGCGCTGCTGTCGGGCTCGCGCTTTGCGCTGCTAAAAGGCGCGGGGGCGCGGCTGGAGCGGGCCATCATCTCGTTTTTTCTGGATACGCACGGCAAAAACGGCTACCGGGAGATGTTCACGCCGTTTATCGTCAGCGCGGAAACTCTCACCGGCACGGGCCAGCTTCCCAAATTTGAAGAGGACCTTTACAAAATCGCCGGAGACGGCGGGCTCTACCTTATTCCCACAGCCGAGGTGCCGCTGACAAACATGCACCGCGGCGCGACGCTCAAAGAGGAGCAGCTGCCGCTCAGATATGCCGCCTACAGCGCCTGTTTCCGGCAGGAGGCGGGTTCTTACGGCAAGGACACGCGCGGGCTGATACGCAACCACCAGTTCAATAAAGTGGAGCTGGTGTGGCTGGCTGCGAAGGAAAAATCAATGGACGCGCTGGAGCAGCTTGTCCGCGACGCCGAGTCCGTGCTGGCCGCGCTGGAACTGCCGCACCGGGTGGTCATGCTCTGCACGGCGGATACGGGGTTTTCCTCGGCCAAGACCTATGACGTGGAAGTGTGGATGCCTTCGGAAAACCGCTACCGCGAAATATCCTCCTGCTCCAACTGCACGGATTTCCAGGCGCGCAGGATGAACACCCGCGTCCGCCGGGCGGACAACGGGCTGGAATTTGTGCATACCCTCAACGGAAGCGGGGTGGCGGTGGGGCGCACATTCGCCGCCATACTGGAAAATTACCAGAATGCCGACGGTTCGGTAACCGTGCCAGACGCGCTGCGGCCCTATTTCGGCGCGGATAAGATAACAAAGGAGCCGGCGTGAAAAGAATAATCGCCGCCGCCGCGCTGCTGTTTTCGGGCGACGCGCTGGCCTATGAGAAAATGCCGCCCGAACTGGATGCGCTGGTTATGCGCGGCATAACCTCTATCCACCAGCTTGATTTTGACGGCGCGGAAAAGGATTTCAGCGAAATTCTGGAAAAATACCCAGGCCAGCCCTACGGGTATTTCGGGCTGGCGATGTCGCAATGGGGCCGGCTGGAATACCAGCAGGAGGAAAGCAACCCCGCGCTGGACGAACTTTACGAGAAAAAAACCGACGAGGCCATAGACAAGGGCGAGGCCTGGCTTAAAAAGCATCCCGAAGATGCCAGCGCGCATGTCTGCGTGGGCGGGATGTACGGGTTGCGCAGCCGGCTGGCGCTTATGAAGCACAGTTGGATACGCGCGTATTTCACCGGGCGCAAAGGTCTTAAGCACATGAAGACCGCCATCAAGCTGGACTCTGAGTATTACGACGCGTATCTGGGCCCCGGGATGTACGAGTATTATGCCGGAACACTGCCAGCGGTCATACGGATACTGGCCAAGTTTCTGGTCAGCGGCGACCCCAAAAAGGGGCTTGAGTATCTGAACCTCGTCCGGGAAAAAGGGCATTACACCGCCACGGCGGCAAAGCTGCTGCTGATAGAGATTTACACCCAGACCGGCAGCAAATACGCCAACCCCGCGCTTGCGCTTGAATGGGCAAAAGAATTGCGCAAGCAGTCCCCCAACCACCCGATGCTGCATTTCGTGGAAATAGTCTGCCTTTACGAAAACGGCAAATGGGAGGAAGTGCGCGCCGAGGCCGAGGAATACCTGCGCCGCATAGAAAAAGGCGAGGCCAATTACAGCGCGATGTACACCCCGCGCGCGCTTATAGCGCTTGGCACCTCCTATCTGGCCGAAAACAAGCTGGACAAGGCGTTGGAGGCCTTCGTCCGGGCGGAGCCTCCGTCAAAGGAAAAACCCAACCGCTGGGCGGTATGGTCGGTGGTGCGGGCCGGCAACATACACGATTTGCAGGGCGAGCGCAAAAAGGCCGTGGCCGATTACAAGCGCGCCCTCGGCTACCAGGACCATTGGGGGTTCAGGGACTATATAACCGCCTATCTCCGCAAGCCTTATGCGGCGGAGCAGAACCCCGGCCAGCTTCCCCCGCCCTGACATCCGCCGTTTGCCTGTTTTCCTCAGTTTGGACGGCGGAATTCGCCGGCGGAGAACGTAATATTCATGCCGCGCGGGTATGCCCGTCAAATTCTGCGCCGGACTGCCTGCGCCAACCGCCGCGCCGGTTCCCGCCGCATTCAGGTTAATCACCCGCCAGCCGGAACAGGTACAGCGACAGCCGGTTGATATATTTCCCCGCCGGCCCGCCCGCGCGCAGCGCGCACAGCAGCGTTTCCGCCGTCCGGCATTTGGCGCGGGCGCAGTGCAATGCGGCCTCTTCCGGCGTTCTTCCGGCAATGACAAAACCGGGTTTTGCCGGCCCCGAAGCCGCCAGTTCGGCTTCCAGCCGGGCAAGCCGCCTTTCCAGCTCCGCCGGGGCGGATTTTCCGGCTATGTGTCCGCAGAGGATTATTATATCTTCCTGCGCGCGCAGTATTTTAGAGGCAACGCCGCGCCTGCCGGCGCGGGAAAGCAGCGCGCGCGCCATGCCCAGCGCGCAGGACAGTTCGTCCAGCGCGGCCAGCGCGCATATGCGCGGATGATTTTTGCGGACTCGTACGCCCCCGCAGAGGGAGGTGAGGCCCGCGTCTCCCGTTTTGCTCATTAAAATTCCCTGTCCCGCCCAAAGAGAGGCTTCCGGCGGGCTTCAAATGATATATTATTGTAACAAGCGGAGGAAACGTGATATGAAAGACAAAGTGGAAAAATCCCTTGCCAAAATCCGTCCCATGCTTCAGGCCGACGGCGGCGACGTGCAGCTTGTCTCCGTTGACGAGGCCGCCGGAGTGGTGCGCGTGCGGCTGGCCGGCGCATGCGGCTGCTGCCCCGGCGCGGCCATGACGCTTAAAATGGTTGTGGAGCGCAAACTCAAAGAGGAAGTCCCCGAAGTAAAGCAGGTCCTGCCGGCGTGAGCGGACGCGCGCCCGCGCGCATGAAGGCGGGCGAGAAGCTGGACCTTCACACCCATTCGGACCGCTCGGACGGAACGCTGCCTCCCGCTCAGGTCGCGCGGGAGGCGGCCCGGCGCGGCGTGCGGTTGTGGGCGCTTACGGACCATGACACGGTCTCCGGCCTCAACGAGGCGGCTGCCGAAGCCTCATCTCTGGGCATAGCCTTCATCGGCGGCGTGGAAATCAGCACCCGGCAGCACGATTACCTGCACATACTGGGTCTCGGCGTAAACCACCGCGACAAACGGTTCCTGCAAACGCTGGAAGAGGCCGCCTCCCGGCGCGACGCGCGCATACGGCGCGTAACCGAACAGCTTGCCGCCGCCGGGGTGGATATTTCCTACGCCGAGATTCGCGGCCTGGCGCGGGGCAGCCTTTCCCGCGCGCATATAGCGGACCTGCTCAAATCCAAGGGCTATGCCTCCAGCCGCAGCGATGCGTTTCGGAAATATCTGGACCCGGGCAAGCCCGGCTATGCGCCCTCCGGCGGGCTGGACGCATGCGAGGCCATAGCCGCCATAACAAACGCAGGCGGCGCGGCGGTGGTGGCGCATCCGGGGCTTGTGCTGCCCGTTCTGGAACTGCCCGCGTGGAAAACCGCCGGCCTTGCCGGACTTGAGGTTTTCTACCCCTCACACTCCGCGGATATGACCCGTAAATTGCTGGAAATGGCCGTTAAATACGGATTTTTCGCCACCGCCGGTTCCGACTATCACGGCCCGGACAGCGGGCGCACCGCCTCGCTGGGGGCGCCGCTGCCGGAAAAGCTCAGGGACGAGGTGGCCGCGTCCGTGGAAAAATTCGTATGGAATTCATAGCCCATCGCGGCGCAAGCGCCTACGCGCCGGAAAACACGCTGGACGCCTTCTCCCTGGCCGCAAGCATGGGTATGGCAAACTTTGAGCTGGACATCCAGCTTTCGGCGGACGGCAAACTGGCCGTTTTCCACGACATGGACCTGCAAAGGCTGCACAACCGCCCCGATAAAGTGGCGGAAATGCCCTATAACGCGCTGAAGGAGCTGGGCGTTCCGCTGCTTGAGGATGTGCTGCGGCTGCTGGGCCGGCGCGGGTTTCTCAATATTGAAATCAAAAACGACGGCGGCGTCTACGCCGGAATTGAGGAGAAGGCGTTGGACTGCCTTGCCGCCGCGGGCATGGGCTGGGCGCGGCGCGCCGCGATATCCAGTTTCCACCATCCCAGCCTCGTAAAAGTCCGCGAACTGGATTCAGAAACAAGGCTGGGCGTGCTTCAGGGCGCCGCTTCGTTTGAAGACGCGTTGGCGCTGGCAAAGCGGCTGAAGGCGGAAAGCGTCAACATAAGCCGCCGCCGCGCAACCCCGGAAATGATGCGCGCCGCGCACAAGGCGGGGCTGAAAGTTTTCGTCTACACGGTCAACGAGCGCGACCAGGCGCTGGAGCTGGAGTGCATGGGCGCAGACGCCGTATTCACCAACAACCCCGACATCTGCCAAAACGGCTGGGACAAAATCGGCGGCACGGATTGATTGTATCCGGCAAAAAACACACAATCAGGATGGAGGGTTTATGAAAATGGATTTAACCAGTTTTGAAAAAGCGGTCGCGTTGCTGGACAGGACGCTGAAAGCGGCGTCCTCCGGCAAAACCGCCGACAAGGATATGCTTGAAGCCATGCGGGCCGGCGTTATCCAGAATTTTGAGTTCACCTATGAGCTTTGCTGGAAATTTATGAAACGCTGGCTGGAAAACAATGTGGGCGGTTCGTATGTTGACGGCGTTTCCAGACATGAACTGTTCCGCCTCGCCGCAGAAAGCCGCCTGATTACGGATGTAAGCCAATGGATGAAGTATCACGCCGCGCGCAACGAAACCGCGCACACTTACGATTCCGGCAAAGCCGATGAAATTTTCGCCATAGCCTCCGTTTTCCAAGCCGACGCGGCCAAATTCCTGCAAGTTCTGAAGGAACGGAATGATTAAAGTTACTCCGGCGCAGTTGCAGACCATAAAAAAAATTCTGGCCCGCCGCGCGCCGGGAGAGCGGGCATTGGCATTCGGCTCGCGCGTATCGGGAACGCCCAAAGAATATTCCGATTTGGACATTGCAATAATCGCAAAAGAGAAGCTGGACATCGCCACCCTGTCCGCGTTGCGCGAGGACTTCGCCGAATCCGACCTCCCGTTCCGGGTGGACGCGCTAGACTGGCATTCAATTTCCCCGGAATTCAAAAAAATCATAGAGGCCAAGCATGCAGAAATATTCTTATAGAATTCAGTTCAAGTCCCGTGATTTAAAGCCAATTCAACATGAACATGCTTCTGGCGATTGCGCCCCATCAAGATGAGTTAAGAAAGTATATATGACATTCCCTATTAATACAGAATTTCGTGCGCAAGTGATAAAAACATTACGCCCGTTTCTTGATAAAAATCTTTCATGCGATAACTTCCTCACCATTCCCGATGAGGAGTTTTTTCAAAATAGAATATCTAGCAACAAAACAATCAGAAGCAAATTTGGCAAGCAAATAGATTTCTCTTATTTGTGCATGTACTATTTGCGAATTCTATCAAATGCCATAAGACATGGAACCGAGGTAAAGAAAGAAAGGAAAAAGCCGTCTGGGCCCAGCATAGTTATAGACACAGTAAATGGCACTTCAGGCACGCTGAAAGGATTCATTATCCACAATCAACTTGACTCTCTAATAAACTACTATTTAGCCATTCTTCGATTGGCGGAAGACGGGTTAACTCAACAAGCGCATTGTTTACTCCGCACCACAGATGAACTGTCTTGGCTACTGATGGTGTTGTTGTATGACAATAATAAGTTCAATCTGTATCGCAAATTAGGCGAGGATTTGCCTAAAAAAGAACGCCTTAAAGTATGGTTCGGAAATTTTACACCAGCAATTTTATTGAAAACCATCAGGGAAATGGACGATTCCCTCTTGCACTTTGGCACAGATGTCTATGACTACCTTGAACGCGCAAAAAATAGGAATACTGATTATGTCCACAATAGCCTATTAGCGTGTACATTAGGCAGTCATGGATCACCTTTTGATACTGATGATGAACTTGTGCCTTTGTTAATGGGCACGCTTACTAGAGATGTTAAAGACATCATAGATCACTCCAATTACACAATGTTGTATTTCATAAAGGCATTTACGTTTCTGCTCTCCAGACATTGTACGGTCAAGAAAGGTAAATATGCAATTATTGAAGCCATCTATGCATGTGTGCAACAGTGTTCAATCGTATTACAGGCTGATACCTCAATAGAGGAATTAGAACATTGATGACTAAAAACTAAATTTTATGGGGAGCTTTAGGGTTTCAGTGTACTGGAGGTGAATAACTGTTTGGATGAATTGGCAGTTCTTCATGTAATACTCCGGCGGAGGAAAACTCCAACCATTGGTTGGAGAAATAGGATGTGACGGAGGAATAGCCGATGAAACCGCTTATCGCGAAGAATTACCCCGCTCTGTTAAACGAAATTAAAAACCGGATACGCTCCGCTCAGTATCAGGCGTTAAAAGCGGTGAACCGCGAGCTTATGGCGCTATATTGGGACATCGGGAAAATCATTGTAACAGCGCAGCGCGGCCAGACGTGGGGCAAATCCATCGTGGAAAAGCTTGCGCTGGATTTGCGCAAGGAATTTCCCGGAACAGCCGGGTTTTCAACTCAAAATTTGTGGTACATGCGGCAGTTCTTCATGGAATACTCCGGCGACGCAAAACTCCAACCATTGGTTGGAGAAATAGGCTGGGCGCATAATTTGGTGATAATGAGCAAGTGCAAGGACAGCGCGGAACGCGAGTTTTACATCCGCGCCGCGAATAAATTCGGCTGGACAAAAAATGTTCTGGCGATAAACATAGAAGGCAAAACCTACGAGAAATACCTGCTGAATCAAACCAACTTCAACAAGACTTTGCCCGCTAAAATCCGGAACCAGGCGAAACTTGCCGTCAAGGACGAGTATACCTTCGGTTTTCTGGATTTGGGCGGCGAACATTCCGAGCGTGAACTGGAAAAAGCCATCACGGACAAGATAATCGCGTTTCTGCGCGAGATGGGCGGGACATTGGCGTTTGTCGGCAATCAATACCGGCTTGAGGTGGACGGCGAGGAGTTTTTTATTGACCTGCTCCTCTATCACAGGCATCTGAAATGTCTCGTGGCGGTTGAGCTTAAAATCGGGAAATTCCTGCCGGAATACGTCGGGAAAATGCAGTTTTATCTCGCCACGTTGGATGAAAAAGTCAAAACCAGGGACGAAAACCCGTCCATAGGCATTATTCTGTGCAAAACCAAAAACAGAATGGTTGTGGAATACGCCCTCAAGCGCAGCAATCAGCCGATAGGCGTTTCAACTTACGATATGGTTTCCAGGCTGCCGAGGAAATTTCAGGGGTTGCTCCCTTCGCCGGAGCAGGCGGCGCAACTGCTTAACGGGTTGCGGTAGCCAAAGCCATGAACACGACACTATTTTCCGAAACAGAAATTCAGGCGGAGGTTGCGCGGCTGGAAGCAACAGGGCTGGCGCTGGCCTCGCCGGAGGCCGACTTGCGCGCCGTGGCGCAGCTGACTTTGCGCATCAACCGGCTGAAAGCCGCAAAAAACGCCGTCATCGCGGGGCATGTGTATCAGCGGGCGGAAATACTGGCGGGAGTTTCCGATTTCACCGGAGATTCGTACCGGCTGGCAAAGCTCTGCGCCGCGTCGCAGGCCGGAACCATTGTTTTCTGCGGCGTCAAATTCATGGCGGAAACCGCCAAAATCCTTTCCCCGGACAAAACCGTGCTGCTGCCCGCGCCGGAAGCGGGCTGCACCCTGGCCGATTCAATCACGGCGGGCGATGTGCGCGGCCTGAGGGCGCGGCATCCGGGGCTGCCGGTCATCACCTATATCAACACCGCGGTTGAGGTCAAGGCGGAAAGCGACTGCATTGTAACCAGCGCCAACGCCGAAACCATACTGCGCCATTATTTCCGGCAGCATAAGCGCGTCATTTTCCTGCCGGACGCGTTCATGGGCGCCAATCTGGCCGCCGCGCTGGGCAAAAAACCGGGCGAAGACATCATTTTGTGGCGCGGCAGCTGTTCGGTTCACGAACATTTCAGCGCGGCGGCATTGCGCCAGTTGCGCGGACAGAATGAAGGCGTCAGAATACTGGTTCACAGCGAATGCCCGCCGGAGATTCTGCGCGAGGCCGATTTCAGCGGCGGCACTTCCGGCATGATGGAATACATAGAGCGCAATCCGGCCCCCTCTTATATGCTGGTAACCGAATGCGGGCTTGGCGAGCTGGCGAAAATGAAATTCCCGGACAAAAATTTCATAGCCATGTGCCGCCTGTGCCCGTATATGAAGCTGACGGACCTGCGTCGGATACTTGCCGCGCTCGAAACCGCGGGGCCGGAACTGGAAATCCCCCCGCCGCCGGAGGAAACCGCCCGCAAAGCCCGCCGCGCGCTGGAAATGATGTTCAAACTGGCCGGATAGCAGTCTGCCGGCCTCCCCATTTCTCTCAAGCCAATTGTCTTAACCTGAATGTTTCAGTTGGATTGCGGGATTCGGCGAAAAACCGCTTCATACTGCCTTCACAAAATTATCCTTTTCGTGCTGTGAAGCACGCGCGGATAATTTTGTTCGGCATTATTTTGCGCTTTTTCGCCTCGGTCCTCGCGCCAACTGAAACTTTCAGGTTAAGACGGACGGCGGAATTCCGCGGCAACCGGCGGGATTTCAAAAAGTCGCTGCGGCCAGTTCAAATTCCTCCGGAGCGGGAGCGGTTATGGCTACCGGCGCGCCCTTGAAATTAAAGGCGATTTCGCGCGAATGCAGCATAAGCCGCGGGAAAGCGGACTGCGCGGCCCTGTCTCCGTAGCGCAAATCCCCCGCCACCGGATGTCCTATGGCGTAAAAATGCGCCCGTATCTGGTGCCGCCTGCCGGTTATTATGCGCGCGTCCATCAGCGCGCAGCGCTCAAACCGCCGGATTGTGGAATACGCGGTCAGCGACGGTTTCCCGCGCGCATGGTCCACCGCCGTCCTGCCGGAACCGAAGCTGCGCAGCGGCAGGTTTATCTTGCCCGAAGGCGGTTCCGGCAGCCCGCAGACAAGGACGGTGTAGCGCTTTGACACTTCCCGCCGCGCAAACAGCGCGCATATCAGCCGGTGCGCATGCGCGTTTTTGGCGAATAGAATTGCGCCGCTTGCCGCCTTGTCCAGCCGGTGGATGACAAACAATTTACGCCCCAGCTGCGCCTCCAGTTCCGTCAGCGCGCAGGGGACGCCGGGCCCGGAACGCTCCGGTATGGAAGCCAGCCCGGCGGGCTTGTCCGCCGCCAGAAAATCCTCGTTGTCGCAGATTATTCGCATGGCCATGGACTATTTTTCATGGGAATGCAGCTCGGCGCGCAGAATGGAGTCCCGTGTCAGCATGCCGCGGAACACGCCGGCGGCGTCCACTACCGGAATGCGTTTGAGCTTTTTGTCCACCATGAGTTTCACGGCGTCTTCCAGCGGGTCGGCCTCCCGCGCGGAGATGACGTCCCTGCTCATTATATCGCCCGTCGTTTTCGCGCTAAGGGCGGCGGCCTCCCTGTCCCCGGCGGCATGGGACAGAAAAGGCAGATGCATTGACAGGTAATCCCACAATCCGCGCCGTCCGGCCACGGCGGACAGAAGCGCGCTGTCCGATATCAGCCCCAGCAGTTTCCCGTCGCTGTCTGTTACGGCGACACGTTTTATGTCCGTGCTTTCTATAAGCTCTATCGCCCGGCTTAGCGGCGCATCGGGAGCAAGAACCGGAGTGTCCCCGCGCATGGCCTGTCCCGCCGTTCTGCCGCTTGCGTCCGCCAGCCTGTTTTGCCGGAAACTCCGCCAGTCGGGGTTCTTGTCCAGAATGGTCTTGAAAATATCCAGGCGCGACAGGATGCCGGTTATTTTGCCGTCCCCGCCGGTAACCGGCAGCCGCTTCAGCTTATGGCGCAGCATGATGTCCGCCGCCTTGTCCAGATACTCATCCTCCGGGACGGTAACGGCGGGGGATGTCATCACCCTGCTTGCAGGGAGTTTTTCCAGGGCATCCTCCAGCGGTTTGAGGTTGTGCGCGTCAAACTCCTCCATCAGACCCAGCCTGACCGGAACATCGGCCCGCCGCACCAAATCGCCGTTGGTGGCCATGCCGGCGGGACGGCCGTCCGCGTCCACCACCGGCACGGAATGGAATCCCGCCTGCCAGAGCAGCCGCAAAAGCTGCGCGGCGGAGGCCGTGGCCGGCACGGTTTTCGGATTCGGCGTCATCACGTCGCGCACGCGCATGTGGCGCGGTATCAGCCGCTTGCGGCATTTGTGCCGGAGGACGTCTTTTTCCTCCGCAATCATTATGCCGTCCTCCACCATCCGCTCAAGCGCGGGGATGACCTTGTCCTTTTCGCCCGACGGCATTATCACCGTGATTTCCAGCGGCATGTTGTGCGAAAGGGCCTCTATCCCGGAGGCGGCGATGTCGCCGTTTTCGAAACAGCCGTCCGCCGCCCTCGCTACGAGGCAGCGGGCCGAAATTTTAAGGCCATGAATGAATTCAACGACCGCATGATGCAGCGGCTTGCCGCCATGCCGCGCTTCCTCGCTGGTGAAAATACGTACGACAGTGTATGGCAGAGACATGAGCTCCTCCCTAAATAAACAGCCTGGCCAGTTTCATGCCGCAAACAACCATGGCAATTCCGGCTATGTTATTGGCGGCGATATTGATTAGCGCCGCCGCCATGCCGCTGCGCGCGGCGAACACGGTTTCCATGGCGTAGCTGGAAAATGTCGTCATCCCGCCCAGAAAGCCGGCGACAAAAAAAAGCCGGAAGGATGGAGGCGCAAGCTCCGTCCTCTCCGCAATCGCCAGCATAACGCCTATTATAAAACATCCGGCGAGATTGACGAACAATGTTCCCCACGGGAAGTCCGTTCCGGCCAGTTTCGCGGCGGCAACCGTCGCCAGATACCGCGTTGCCGAGCCGATTCCTCCTCCGATAAACACTATCAGTATTCTTTCCATAAGGTTATCATCCGGCGCTGGCGTTTCCGCCGCATTGCCGGGCCGGCGTCTCTTTTTCCCGTCCGCGCATAAAAAAACCCCTGCAACCGCTAAGTTACAGGAGTCATCAGCCGCAAAAATCCCGGCAGTTAAAGGCGAACTCCATCGCCATCCAGATTCAACCAATATGAACGCCGCCCTGTCAACACCCTTTTCCGGGCCAAATTCCGGTTGAGGACGCGCGCGGAAATGTGTAGAATATCTTCGTCGCCGCGGTAGCTCAGTGGTAGAGCTCAGGTCTGAAAAACCTGGAGTCGTTGGTTCAATTCCAACCCGCGGCAATTTTTTTATGCAGCAAACGATACTCATAGCCGACGATGACGAGCAGATAGTTGCTCTCCTTTCCGAAATTCTCAAGGACGAGGGTTACAAGGTTTCCGTCGCCTATAATGGCGACGAGGCGCTGCGCCTGGCCCGCAGGCTGCATCCCGACCTCGTGCTGCTGGACATCAAGATGCCGCGCAAAAGCGGCATACAGGTCTGCCGCGAAATCAAGGGCGACGATAGAATCCGCTCCGCCGCGATAGTGATGCTAAGCGGCTTCGGCCAGCTTAAGGAGATAAACGAGGCCATGCTCAGCGGCGCAGTCTCCTATATCACCAAGCCGTCGGACAGGCACAGCATTCTGGAGTCCGTCCGCGCCGCGCTTCCCCGCCCGCCGCGGCAGGGCGCCTGGCTGAGCAGCAAGCGCAAATCCCCGCGAAAGTAACCCCGTTTTTTGTAGAATTCCCATAGGGTCCGCCCGCGCCTTTACCGCCGGAACAGGGGCTGGTCCCATACGCAACTTCACGGAGGCCGCCATGAGCAACGCCGTTTCCTATAAAGAACTCGGGTTTGTAAACACCAAAGAGATGTTCAGAAAGGCCATGGAGGGCGGTTACGCCGTTCCCGCCTACAATTTCAACAACATGGAGCAGATTCAGGCTATAATAGCGGCCTGCGTGAAAAGCCGCTCGCCGGTGATACTGCAAGTCTCCAAGGGCGCGCGCGACTACGCCAACGCCACCCTGCTGCGCTGGATGGGCCGCGGCGCGCTGGAGATGATGAAGGAGATGGGCAAGCCGGTTCCCGCCGCCCTGCACCTGGACCACGGCGACAGTTTTGAACTTTGCAAATCCTGCATAGACAGCGGCTTCTCGTCGGTGATGATAGACGGCTCCCACCTGCCTTACGAGGAGAACGCCGCGCTCACAAAGCGCGTGGTGGAATACGCCCGCCAGCGCGATGTTACGGTGGAAGGCGAACTGGGCGTGCTGGCCGGGATAGAGGACGAGGTCTCCGCCGAGCATTCGCATTACACCAACCCGGAGGATGTGGAGGATTTCGTCAAAAAGACCGGCGTGGATTCGCTTGCCATCTCAATCGGCACCAGCCATGGCGCGTATAAATTCAAGCTCAAGCCGGGCGAAACCGTGCCGCCGCTGCGCTTTGACATTCTGGAAGAGGTGGAAAAGCGCATTCCCGGATTCCCGATAGTGCTGCACGGCGCGTCCAGTGTTTTGCAGGATTATATCGCCATGATAAACAAGTTCGGCGGCAAAATGGACAACGCCGTCGGCATCCCGGAGGAGCAGCTGCGCCGCGCGGCCAAGAGCGCGGTCTGCAAAATCAACATAGACTCCGACGGGCGGCTGGTGATGACCGCGGTTATCCGCAAGGTGTTCGGCGAAAAACCGGCGGAGTTCGACCCGCGCAAATACCTCGGTCCCGCGCGCGAGGAACTGGTCAAGATGTACATGTCCAAGAACGAGACTGTCCTTGGCAGCGCCGGGCGGTATTAATTAAGTCTGTCGCTTATTTGCGCGCGGGATGTTGCCTGTGGCAACATCCCGCGCGCCGGATTTGCCCGGAAGTTTCAGTTGGCGCGAGGACCGGGGCGAAAAAGCGCGAGATAATGCCTAACAAAATTATCCGCGCGTGCTTCACAACACGAAAGGATAATTTTGTGAAGGCAGTATGAAGCGATTTTTCGCCGAATCCCGCGGCCAACTGAAATTTTCAGGTAAAGCACGGGCTGGAATAGGAGGGTTTGTAGTTTCTGTATGCCGCCAGCGCCGCGCTGCCGCCGCGTAAGGCAAATCCCCTTCTGCGCGGCGAACCCGGCAAGCCTGGCGGCCGTCTATGTCCGCGCGGTAATCCGGGCCGGCGGCGTATGTCGCCGTATCTGCTTTCATGCGGTTTCGGGAAATTTTACCCATTTTTCGCAGCCGGTGGCGAGAACCGGACCGGCGGCTTCATTGACGCGGACGACGAAAGATTGCTAAACTATGGCAGTCCCCTTGCGGGGAGATTTCGGGGAGCAATCCCCCGGCACAAGAGAGGCGGCATATCCAACAGCAGCGCAGCAGGCACTACGGTCCGAGAAGGAACCATCAGATAAACATTTCTCCCGTCCGCGTTGTGGATGTTGACGGGACGATGCTGGGCGTAAAGCCCATACAGGAAGCGCTGGGACTGGCCAGGGAGCGCGGGCTGGATCTGGTTGAAATAGCCCCGCAGGCAAGGCCGCCCGTGTGCAAGGTGCTGGACTATTCCAAGTACCTCTACGAGCAGGACAAGAAACAGCGGGACGCGCGCAAAAAGCAGCGCTCCAGCGTGCTTAAGGAACTGCGGATAAAGCCGCGCATCGCCTCCCACGACCTTGAAACCAAGGTCCGCCATATGGAGGAGTTCCTGGGCAAGGGCGACAAGGTGCGCCTGACCGTGGTTTTCCATGGCCGCGAAAACCAGCACCGCGACCTGGGCCGCAACCTGATAGAGCAGCTGCGCGTCCGGTTCGAGCCGACCGCCACGGTTGACGGCGGAATACAGACTCAGGGCAACAGGATGTCAATCACCCTGGCGCCCAAAGGACATAACTGATTTTATGCCAAAACTCAAAAGCCACAGCGGCGCGAAAAAGAGATTCAGAAGGTCGGCATCGGGCAAGTGGACCCATGCCAAGACCGGACGGCGGCATCGCCTGGTGGAGATGTCGTCCAAGCGCGGCAGAAACCTGCGGCGCGGCGCGGTTCACGGTAAAAGCTCCGCGGAAGCGAAAATGCTCAAGGCCTATCTGCCTTACGATTGACGGAGAGTACGGAGAGTTATGAGAATTAAATACAGCGTTCCCCGCAACAAAAGAAAAAAGAAGCTGTTCAGGCTCACCAAGGGCTATTACAGTGATAAAAGCCATCGCCTGAGAATGGCGACGCAGCAGATATCCAAGTCGCTCACCCATGCCTTTACCGACCGCAAGGACAAGAAAGGCAATTTCCGCAGCCTCTGGATAACCCGGCTCAACGCCGCCGTGCGCGAGGAGGGCCTCTCCTATTCGCGCTTTATAAACGGCCTCAAGAAAGCCGGTATCACGCTCAACCGCAAAATGCTCTCCGAGATGGCGATTAAGGACCCCGCCTCCTTCAAGCAGCTTGCGGCGATAGCCGGTGCGGCGCTGAAAACGGCGAAATAGCGTAATCTTCCGCGCGCGTTTCGCCGCAAGGCGGAACGCGCGTTTGAATTTGTAAGGGGAAAAGGCTCTCCCTCCATGACTATGACACGCGACGAATGGGAAAGAGAATGTTCCCGCATAGTAAACGGCTTCTCGGAGGCTGCGGACGCCGCCGGCACGGCGGAGGGGCTGGAAGCCGCCAAGGTCCGTTTCCTGGGCAGAAACGGCGAGTTCACCAATCTTCTTAAAACCCTCAAAGATTTCCCGATTGAAGAGAGAAAATCCCTGGGCCAGCTTGGCAATGCCGCCAAGAACAATTTGACGGCGAAGCTCGAAGGCAGGGAAAAACACCTTGCCGGCGCGGCATTGGAGAGTGAGCTGGGCAAAGTCTCCGCCGATTTGAGTTTGGACGGGTTTCCGTTTCCGCAGGGCCGGCTGCATCCGCTCACGCTCGCCCTGCGCGAGATGACGGGCATCCTCTCCCGCATGGGGTTCGCGTGGGCCGACGGGCCGCATATAGAAAGCGATTTCAACAATTTCGGCGCGCTCAATTTCCCGGAAAATCATCCCGCCCGCGATATGCACGATACCGTGTATGTCAAAAGCGGCGGGGAGCCCCGGCTTTTGCGGACGCATACCTCCCCCGTGCAAATCCGGTATATGGCGGGCAAAACCCCGCCGCTGCGGGTGATGGCGCCCGGCAGGGTTTTCAGGATGGACGCGATAGACGCGGGCCATTCCCCCGTTTTCCACCAGATAGAGGGATTTTATGTGGACAAAACCGCCGGCATGGCGGATTTGAAGGCGACGCTTATCCAGTTCATGGGCGCGCTGTTCGGCGCAAAGGCCGAGGTGCGCTTCCGCCCCAGCTATTTCCCTTTCGTGGAGCCCGGGGTGGAGGTGGATTTGAAATGCGTCTTCTGCGGCGGCAAAACGCAATGCCCGGTCTGCAAATCCACCGGCTGGATTGAAATGCTGGGCGCGGGGGTTATTCACCCCAATGTCCTAAAAGCCGTCAAAATAGACCCGGAGCAGTGGGGCGGGTTTGCCTTCGGCATGGGGGTGGAGCGGCTTGCCATGCTGCGCTACGGCATAAACGACATACGTGTTTTTTATGAAAACGATGTCCGCGTCCTGTCTCAATTCGCGCCATGAAAATACTTTACAGCTGGCTTAAGGATTTCACCGCCCTGCCGGATATTGACCGCACGGCGGAGCTGCTGGCCGCCGCCGGCATTGAAGTTGAAGGGATGGAGAAAACCGGCGCCTGCTTCTCCGGCGTCATAGTGGCCGAGATTATAAAGGTGGACCGCCACCCCAACGCCGACAGGCTTTCGCTGGTGGAGGTTGAAACCGGCTCCGGCAGGAAAACCGTGGTTTGCGGCGCCAAAAATATCGCGCAGGGCCAGAAGGTGCCGCTTGCGCTGGTCGGGGCGAAGCTGCCGGGCGGCGAGCTTAAAAAAAGCAAAATCCGCGGCATAGAGTCCGAGGGAATGCTCTGCGCGCCGGACGAGCTTGGCGCCAAAAACGGCGGGCACGAGGGGATTTTAATTCTGGATTCCGCGCTGCCCCCCGGCTGCGACGCCGCAAGGCTTTTCGGCGAGCCGGACTGTGTTTTTGACGTCAAAATCCTTCCCAACCGCCCGGACCTGCTGTCGCATTACGGCATAGCCCGCGAGCTTGCCGCCTGCCAGGACTTTGCGCTGAAAAAGCCTGCGGCGGAGCTGCCGCAGCCTTCGCTTGCCGCGCCGGAGGTTTCCGTCGCCGCGCCGGATTTGTGCGGGCGTTACGCCGGGCGCGTCATAAAAGGCGCGCGCGCCGCCCAGTCGCCGGAATGGATTAGAAAACGGCTGGAAGCCATAGGCGTCAAGCCGCGCAATATCCTTGTAGACGCCACAAATTACGTGCTGCACGAGCTTGGCTATCCGCTTCACGCCTTTGATTTGAACAAGCTGCCCGGCCCGGTAAATGTCCGGCGCGCCAATTGCGCCGCCAACCCTGCCATCCCCGCCTGCGAGATAAAAACCGGATCCGCCTCCGCCTTGACGGAAAAATTTTCCGCGCTGGATGGCAGCGAGCTTTCGCTTGACGGCGATGCTCTGGTGATAGCCGCGGGGGAAAAAGCCGTCGCGCTTGCCGGAATTATAGGCGGCGCGGAGACGATGGTTTCTGACGGCACGACTGATATTTTTCTTGAAGCCGCATGGTTTGCGCCCGCCGGAATACACAGAACCGCGCGCCGGCTCAACATGCACACCGATTCCTCCAAACGTTTTGAAGGCGGAACCGACCCGGAGGCCGCCGCATTCGCCTCCGACAGGGCGGTGTCGCTTATCATCCAGTGCTGCGGCGGCGCGATATCCGCCATGCGCGACGTCTATCCCGGCAAAACCGCCGCGCCAGACGTGGAATTTACCCCCGCGCAGATTAACGCGATACTGGGTTCCGGCCTGCCGGCAGGGCGCATGGAAAAGCTGCTGCGCCGCCTTCAGCCGGAGCTTTATACGGGTGCGGTCTGGAGATTCCCCGCGCTTTCCTGGCGGCGGGACATTGCAAACCGCTGGGATATCGCCGAGGAAGTCGCCCGGCTGGGCGGCTTTGACTGCATTCCCGACCAGCCGCGCGCGGCCATGGTCTGCGTTTCCGCCCCGCCCGCCGCGCAGGTCCTGTCCGACAAATGGCGCGACATCCTCTGCAACCTGGGGTTTTTTGAAACCTACAGCTACGATTTTATCTCCGGCAAAGAGCTTGCCGCCTTCGGTTTCGCCGCCGCGCGCTGCGCCGGGATTGCCAACCCGATTTCAGAGGAGATGAAATATCTCCGCCCGGACCTGCTCTGCGGCCTGGCCAAAAACCTGGCCTATAACGAGAACCGGGGCGTCCGCTGCGCCGCGTTTTTTGAAATCGCCAAAACCTATGACGGCGATTTGCGCGAGGAACTGACATGCGCCGGGATAATGAGCGGCTCCTGGCCGTCCGAGATTTACTGGGGCGGCGTTAAAAAACTGGATTTTTACCATATCAGGGGCGTGGCCGAAAAGCTGGCCGGCTGCTGCTGCGGCATACGGTTTGAACCGGACGCCGCGCCTCCCGCGTTCCTGCATCCCAAGCTGGCGATGAAAATCATTTGCGGCGCAAAGCCCGCCGGCTATCTGGGCCAGCTTCACCCGCAGGCGGCAAAAGAGATGGATTTGAAAAGCGCGGAAAACTGGGTTTTCTCCGTTTCCGCGGAGGCCGCCGCGAAATGCAGGCCGGGCGCGGAGGGGTTAAAGCCGGTGTCTCAGTTTCCGTCCTCGTGGCGGGACATGTCGGTGCTGGTGGCCGCCGGTGCGGCGGCGGGGGATATCGCAAAAACCGCAAAATCCGCCGGCGCGGGCTTTATCGCCGACGCGAAACTGACCGACGTCTACGAAGGCAAGGGAATGCCGGAGGGCAAAAAAAGCCTGACCCTGCGCCTGACATTTACCCGCATGGACCGCACCCCGTCGGACGCAGAGGTTGATGCCGCCTTTGCCGCCGCGCTTGAGGCGCTTAAAGGCAAATTCTCCGCTGAATTAAGAAGCTGATGCGGGACAAAATACGCAATCTTGAAGCGCTGGTTTCGGACGCCTGTGTCCGCCTGCGCAAAAGCGAGGCGGAAAACAAGGCGCTGCGGCTTGAGGTCAAGGGCCTCTCGCGCGAGCTTGAGAAAATGCAGTCCGGCGCGGCGCAGCTGAGGGAGCTGCGCCTCTGGCGCGACGAGGTGAAGTCCAAACTCAAACGGGTTTGCGCCCGGCTGGACAAAGCCGCCGGAAGGGGAAGCTGATATGCCCAAAGTCGGCGTTACCATAAACAGGATACAGCTGGACAGCGTCTCCGTTGACGGGCTGGAGGAGCTGGAGGTCGGCATTGTCGCCAAAGAGGTGGAGGACCGCATCGCCAGAATCGAAGCCGATACCGGGCATGTGGACACCGTCAAGCTGGCGCTGCTGGCGGCGATGAGTTTTGCCGCGGAACTCTACCAGCTCCGCCAGGAAACCGAATCCAAATCCCGGCTGGGAGAAAAGGACCTGGACAAGGTCATAGACCAGCTTCAGTCCACGCTGTCGCGCTGATGGAACAGGGCATCCCGCTGGCGGCGCGGCTTGCGCCGCGCTCGCTGGACGAGTTTTCCGGGCAGGAGCATATACTGGGCCCCGGCAAAATGCTGCGCCGGCTGACGGAGGCCGACAGGGTGCGCTCCGCCGTTTTTTTCGGCCCGCCGGGCGTGGGCAAAACCGCGCTGGCCCGGCTGATAGCCGCCAGAACCGAATCCGAAGTCCGCGAAATAAACGCCGCCGCCGCCGGCACGGCGGAACTGAAAGAAATCCTAGCCGGGGCGCGCGCCTCCTCCGAAGGGCTGCTGCCGAAAAAGCGAATTCTTGTCATACTGGACGAAATCCATCATTTCAACCGCGCGCAGCAGGATATTTTGCTGCCGTCTGTGGAGCGCGGAGAAATCACGCTTATCGGCCTTACCACCGAAAACCCGTTTTTCTATATCAATAACGCGCTTGTGTCGCGTTTTTCAATCTTTGAGTTCAAGCCGCTGGGGAAGGATGATTTGCTTGCCATACTGGAGCGCGCCGCGCGGGACAAGGAGCGCGGGCTGGGGGAGTTCCACCTTAAAATAGAGCCGGACGCGGCGGAGTTTCTGGCCGCCCAGTCCGGCGGCGACGCGCGCAAGCTGCTCAACGCGCTGGAGCTTGCCGCGCTGACCACCCCTTACGGCAAGGGGGGAAAGCGCGCCATCACGCTTGCCGTCGCCGAGGAATCCATTCAGAAGCGGGCCGTGCGCTACGACCGCTCGTCCGACGAGCATTACGACCATATTTCGGCCTTCATAAAATCCATGCGCGGCTCTGACCCGGACGCGGCGGTTTACTGGCTGGCGAAAATGCTCGCCGCCGGAGAGGACCCGCGCTTTATCGCCCGGCGCATTTTAATCTGCGCCAGCGAGGATGTGGGCAACGCCGACCCGCTGGCTTTTCTGCTGGCGCAGGCCGCCTTCAACGCCGCCGAAGTATTGGGAATGCCGGAGGCGCGCATCCCGCTTTCCCAGGCGGCTGTTTACACCGCCTGCGCCCAGAAATCCAACGCCGCGTATCTGGCGGTGGACGCCGCGCTGGCGGAAGTAAAAACCGGCCCCGCGCGCGAGGTGCCGCTTCACCTGCGCGACGCCAGCCTGGACGGCGAGGCGCGCGGCCACGGCAAAGGCTATCTTTACCCGCACAATTTTCCCGGACATCACGTAAAGCAGGAATATATGCCGAACCATAAAATCTTCTACAACCCCTCCGGCGAGGGCCGCGAAGCCGCAATCGCCGAGCGGCTTAAGAAGTTAAGAAAATGAGCGGATTTTTCCCGGAAGAAAAAGTTTTCACCGTAACCGAAATCAGCGGCGTCATAAAAGACATGCTGGAGGGCGCCATCGGCACGGTAACGGTGGAGGGCGAGATTTCCAACCTCAAAACCGCCGCGTCGGGCCATGTCTATTTTGACCTAAAGGACGGCGGCGCGGTCCTGTCGGCGGTATTTTTCAAAGGCTGGGCCAGAAACGGCGGGGCCGAACTTGCCGAGGGGTTGCAGGTTGAGGCTTTCGGCCAGATAAGCGCGTACGGGCGCCAGAGCAGATACCAGCTTATAGTGCGTCGCGCCAGCCCGAAAACGCAGGGCAAACTGTGCCTTGAATTTGAAAAGCTCAAAAAAAAGCTGGCCGCCGAGGGGCTTTTCGACGAATTCAGAAAACGCCCCATTCCGAAATTCCCCTCGTGCATCGGCATTGTAACATCCGAGCATGGCGCAGCCCTGCGCGATATGCTTTCAATACTGGCGCGGCGCGGGGCGGGGCTGTCGGTCATAATAGCCCCGTCGTTGGTGCAGGGCCCAGGCGCGGGGAAAGACATCGCCCGCGCCATTGCGGACCTGAACCAACTGGTCCCGCTTCCAGACGTGCTGCTGGTCGGAAGGGGCGGCGGCTCCATGGAAGATTTATGGGCGTTTAACGAGGAAATAGTGGCCCGCGCCATCGCCGCGTCCAAAATTCCGGTAATTTCCTGCGTCGGGCATGAAACCGATTTCACCATAGCCGATTTCACGGCGGATTTGCGCGCGCCCACGCCCTCCGCCGCCGCCGAGCTGGTGGTAAAAAACCGGCAGGACGTTCTGGCCCATGTTTCGCAGCTGGAGCGGCGGCTGGGCCAGAGCCTGCGCCTGTTTTATTCCGGCATAAGCGCAAGGTATGGCCGCGCCGCAAGACTGCCCGATTTGATAACCGCGTTCTGGCGAGAGCGCTCTCAGGAAACCGACCGGCTGGCGGAAAAACTGCATTCCGCCATGCGCGCTGCAGCCGACGGCGCAAGCCGCAGGCTGGAACTGGCGGCAGGCAAGCTCTCAACGCTTGCGCCGAAGTCGGTCTTATCGCGCGGCTACGCGATAGTGAGAAAATCCGGCGCAATACTCACCGACGCGGCCCAATCGTCTGCGGGCGACCGCGTGGAAGTGGAATTGCGCAAAGGCAAATTAGATTGCGAGGTTAAGACTGCGATATGACCAAAAAAACCAACGGTTTTGAAGCCAAACTCACCCGGCTTGAACAGATAGTGGAAAAGCTGGAATCCGGCGAGACCGGCCTTGAAGAATCGCTAAAAATGTTTGAGGAAGGCACAACCCTCTCAAACGAACTTTCCGCAAAACTGGAAGAAGTCCGCCTGAAAATAGAAAAACTAACCCGCACCCCCCAAGGCGCAATAAAAACCGAACCATTCGAGCCGGAAACCGATGAACAGCAATAGCGTGTCGTTATGAAAATAAAGGCACGTCTATACCAGCTTGCGGCTCCATAAGCCAAAAACCCAATTTAGGATACTGTCCCCTTTGGTCCCAATAGTATACTGTCCCCGTTGGTCCAAGTGCTTGGTCAACTGCTGATTCCAAAAACGCGGGCCATGTGGCCCTGGCAGATGCACAGAATAAAAGTTAGGCTATTTAAAATTTGCCTTCAGGGAGAAAGCGAAATGACGATTACAATACGAAAAATTGTGATAGCAGTCTTCGCTATTTCATTTATTATCCAAAACAATGCCGTCGCGGGTTCCTCCGTTAAGGCTGAATACGAACAACTAAGCTGGGTCGAGTCTTCATCAAGATATCTTGAATATACACGCTCAAACGCACCCCAAAACTGTCTTCGCGTATATGATTTCAAACAGTTATACGCACAACTTGGATACAATGCTTCGCTTTTTGGCGCAACGGCAGACGAAATTAGCGCGCTCAATGAATATACGGACCAGACGATTGCTACTTCAAACTACAAGGATATAAACAATTATTTGCGGCTCTATCCGGCGGCCTATAATTGGACGACGATTTCTCCAGAACGGGCGGCGAGAATTGTCAGGAATATGGATGGACTTTTCGTGAAAGTGCCGGCTTTGCCGTACAATATGGTAATGTTTCGGGGCATAACCATGAAATTTCATGGAAACAAAAGCTATGAACCCAGCGAAGAGTATATAGACAAGGCCTATGTCTCCACCTCGCTAGATGATGCCGTGGCAAAACATTTCGTGTTAGGCTTAATTCATGATAAAACCGCCCGCCGTGCCATACTTGTTATTTATTCCGGCAGTCCTGGAAATAAAGGAATTCTCATAAATGCGGGCGAATACGAGGTTATACTGCCGCACGGAGCCACATTTAGAGTAATGGACACGCGAACGCTTCATTTCAATCCAGACATGGATTTATGTCTGGTGCAATTGTGCTCTGATTCCTGTGAATCCGACATACCAGCACGCGTCCTGGACTTCTGGCGGAACTACACGCTGTCTCGGAAATAGTGCGAAATCACATTTATAATCTGCAAATTATTCAATCCGGTAGAAATTATTGAGAAGATAACAGCAACAAAAATAGCCTGAAAGTTTCAGTTGGCGTGGGGACCGAGGCGAAAAAGCGCGAAATAATAGACTTGCTCCCGAATAATTTTTTGGGCAAAAATCACGGCTTTTGGCCTGCAACTTCGCGGCCATCGGCTTACACACCCCGCCGGAGTGTGCTCGCCTCTGTCCGCTGCGTTGCAGGCCAAAATCCTGTCTTTTTGCCTCATAAACCTTATTCGGGAGCAAGTCTAATGCCGGACAAAATTATCCGCGCGCGCTTCGCTGCGCGAAAAAATAATTTTGTGAAGGCAGCATAAAGCAGTTTTTCGCAGAATCCCGCAATCCAACTGAAACATTCAGGTTTGCCGGAGCGTGCGGGTGAATTTTTCCACCGCCAGGCTCCAGTGCTGTATTTCAATGCCCAGCTCCCTGCTGATGGCGGCGTTTGACATGGCCGAGAAAAGCGGCCTTTTCGCCGGAAGGTTGAAATCGGCGGTTTTGGCGGGAATGAGGGTTCTTTTCATGTTCATGGCGGCAAGGGCCTTTTCCGCCCACTCGTAGCGAGAGCAGAAGCCGCCGCTGGCCAGATGCCGCAGGCCGAAAATGCCGGAATCAACCGCTTTCAACGTTATCTCCGCGATGTCTTCGGTGTATGTGGGGACGGAAATCTCGTCGTCTGAAATTTTCAATTCGCTTTGCTTTTCGGCCCATTGCCGCAGCTTGAACATGAAATTCTGGCTGCCCCGCCCGAATACCCAGCTGAGCCTTAAAATCAGGTGGCGCGCGCCGCTTTCGCGCACGGCTTCCTCGCCCAGCAGCTTGCCGCGTCCGTAATTATTCAGCGGGTTTGCCGGATCCGTCTCTATATACGGCGCGGCTTTTGCGCCGTCAAACACATAATCCGTGCCGAAATGCACAATCGTTGCGCCGCAGCTTTTGGCGGCGGCGGCCAGGTTTTGCGGCCCCAGCACGTTGGCGCGGAAGGCGTCCTGCGGCGCGGTTTCGGCCTTGTCCACAACGGTGTAGGCCGCGCAGTTGATTATCAGCGACGGCTTGAAGGCGGACACAGCCTCCGCCGTTTTGGCGGCATCGGCTATGTCAAGCGTGTCTATGTCATAAGCGGCGCAGTCCGCGCCGGTTCTTTCAAGACGCGCCAGGAAGGCGGCGCCAAGCTGGCCTTTGGAGCCGGTCAGAAAAACTCTCATGGCAGACAATATCATAAAACAGAGCATTTTCTAATTGAATAATGAGCCTGAAATCTCTCGTCGTGGCTCCGTCGGGATATTTTTTGCCATGCCTCCCGTTTTGATTGATTTTACCGTGTCTTTTTCCTCCGCTTCGCGCAGAATTCTGT